>NZ_JBFAQY010000030.1:0-125734 GCF_040678965.1 Streptosporangium sp. NPDC049248 | reverse complement strand
GGCAGCACCTGGAGGTTCACCCCGCCCTCGCGCAGCTGCGGCAGCCAGCGCTCACGGAAGAACGACGCCCACCGCCGAGGGGGTCTGGCGGTGACCGCTATCAGCAGGTCGTTGTGGGTGTCCGCGACGACGGCGCGGTGGTGGAGCTCAACGGACACGTGCCAGCCCTCCGATGCGTGGTTACCGCGACGGTATGACAGGTTGGGGGTGGCGGAGTTCGTCCGGCTCTCCTAAGAGCGGCGCGTTGTTCGTCCATTCGGCCAAGATCGCTTGTTCCGCCCCGGGGCCGAGGCGACCGGGACGGCGGGAAGGCGGCGCGGGTGGCCGGTGGGTGAGCAGGGCCTCATCGGCCGGCGGTCAGCGCCTCGGAGTGCCACAGGTCGCGGTAGTAGCCGGGGGAGGAGAGCAGCTCCTGGTGGCCGCCCCGCTGCGTGACCGAGCCGTTCTCCAGCACGACGATCTCGTCCACCCGCTCCAGCCCGCGCAGGCGGTGGGTGACGAGCAGCGTCGTGTGGCCGTGGGTGGCGTCCAGCAGGTCGGCCATGAGCGCGTCCGCCGTCGTCTCGTCCAGTGCCTCGGCGGGCTCGTCCAGCAGCAGCACCGGCGGGTCGTTCAGCACTGCCCGAGCCAGTGCCAGCCGCTGCAGCTGCCCACCGGACACCGTCCGCCCGTCCTCCCCGAGAACGGCGTCCCAGCCGGTCCGCTCCACCCAGCGTTCCAGGCGCGCCCGCCGCAGGGCCTCGGTGAGCTCCTCGTCCGAGGCCTCAGGGCCGGCCAGCCGCAGGTTGTCCCGTACCGAGGCCTGGAACACGTACGGATCCTGCGTCAGCCCGGTCATCACCCGCCGGACGTCGTCGGACGCCAGCTCCCGGACGTCCACCCCGTCGATCCTGATCGTCCCCGACTCGGGCTCGACCAGGCGCATCAGGGCGGACAGCAGGGTGCTCTTGCCGGCGCCGCTGGGGCCGACCAGGGCGACCCGCCTGCCGGGAGTGAGGGTGAGGCTGACCCCGTCCAGCGCGGGGGCGCGGCCGGCGTCGTGCCGGACCACCAGGTCCTTGATCTCGATGGTCGGCGCCCCGGCGGGCACCTCGACCGCGGTGGCCGGCTCCGTCACCGCCGGAGCGGTCGCGCCGACCTCCCGCAGGCGGCGCAGGGCGGCGAGCACCCCGGTCAGCCGTTCGGCGGCCGAGGCCATCGGCAGCACCGGCTCGAAGGAGACCAGCGAGGTCAGCGCGAGCACCGCGGTGGCCACGGAGCCCGCCCCGGAGTTCTGCGCCACCAGGACGATCGCCGCCACGGTCAGGCCCTGGGTGAGCACGCCCAGGGCGGAGGCCACCGCGTTCGCCCGTGCCTGCCGGCGCTCCAGCGCCGCCAGCCGGCCGTCGGCCTCGGCGGCGGCGGCCAGAGCCCGCTCGTTCGCCCCGTAGGCGGCCAGGTCGGCCGCGCCGTGCACCAGGTCGGCGACCCGGGCCGCCAGGTCGGCCCGTGCGGGGGCGATCCGCGCCGACCAGCGCCGTGCGGCGGCGGCCGTGCCGGCGGGGATCAGCACCCCGGCCACCAGCAGCCCGGCCAGCAGCACCAGCGCCGCGGCCGGGAGCAGGAACAGTCCGATCACCATCGCGACCACACCGGTGACCAGCGCCGCGGCGGCGGGAAGCAGGCACCGTACGAGCAGGTCCTGTACCGCGTCGGTGTCGTCGACCATGCGGCTGAGCAGGTCGGCTCCCCGCTGGTTCAGCGGTCGCGCGGGGATGAGCGCCTGGTAGAGCCGCTCCCTGGTCGTCGCCTGGGCTCGCAGCGCCACGTCGTGTCCGGCCAGCCGCTCCCCGTACCGGAAGACCCCCTTGGTCGTCGCGAACGCCCTGACCCCGACGATCGCCACGCTCAGCGCGGCCAGCGGAGGCTGCTCGGCGGCCCTGGTGATGAGCCATCCGGCGGACCCGATCAGCCCGAGCCCGGCCAGCTCGGCCGCCGCCCCCGCCGCCACGGCAAGGGTCATCCGCCCTCGGGTCCTGCCCGCCAGGACCTCGTTGACATCGGTCATGGGGAGGCGATCTCCTCTCGTGCCCCGGCCACCACGCGGCCGTCGGCGATCCGGATCACCCGGTCGGCCAGCTCGATCATCGCGGGCCGGTGGGCGACGATCACGGCGGTGCGGCCCTCGGCGAGGTCGCGGGTCGCGCTCACGACCGCGCTCTCGCTGCGGCCGTCGAGCCGTGCGGTCGGCTCGTCCAGCAGGAGCAGCCCGGCTCCTGGGCGGCAGAACGCGCGGGCGAGCGCGACCCGCTGCCGCTGCCCGGCCGACAGGTTCGCCCCGCGCTCGCCGAGTACCGTGTCGTAGCCCTCGGGCAGCGCCAGGATGAACTCCTCCGCCTGCGCGGCCCGTGCCGCGGCCCTGACCTCGTCGATCGTCGCGCCGGGGGCGCCGAGCCTGATGTTGTCGGCCACCGAGGTGGCGAAGAGGTGCGGGCGCTGGGGTACGAAGGCCAGGCGCGCCCGCCAGGAGTCGTGGTCGCCGATCTCGGCGCCGTCGACGAGCACCCGGCCCTCGGCCGGGGTGACGAAGCCGAGCAGCAGGTGGAGCAGGGTGCTCTTGCCCGCGCCGCTCTCGCCGACCAGGGCCACCCGCTCACCCGGGGCGATCACCAGCGACACGTCCTCCAGTGCGGCCTCCGCACGGCCCGGGTAGCGCACCGTGACACGCTCCAGCCGGATCTCCGGCGCCGTCGCCGCTCCGGGGCCCGGGTGCCCGGTGGCGGGCGCGCCGCGCGGAGCCTCCGCGTGGCCGTCGAGCACGGCGAACGCCTCGTCGGCGGCGGCGACGCCCTCCATCGCCGCATGGAACTTGCTGCCCATGTTGCGCAGCGGCAGGTACGCCTCGGGCGCCAGGAGCAGGACCAGCAGCGCGGTCGACAGGTCGAGAGAGCCCGACAGCAGCCGCAGGCCCACCGGTACGGCGACCAGGGCCAGTGAGAGCGACGCGGCCAGCTCCAGCACCAGTGAGGATAGGAAGGCCACCCGCAGCGTGCGCATCGTCGCGACCCGGTGGGCGTCGGCCACCCGCTGGATCACCTCGGCCTGGTAGCGGGCCCGGCCGAAGGCGCGCAGCGTGGGAAGGCCCCGGACCACGTCCAGGAAGTGCCCGCCGAGGCGGGACAGGGCCCTCCACTGGCGTTCGGTGACGGCCTTGGTGTGCATGCCGACCAGTGCGCCGAAGATCGGGATGAGCGGCAGCGTGACCAGCACGATCACCGCGCTGGCCAGGTCGGCGGTGAAGAGCCGGACGAGCACCGCGATCGGCACGACGCCCGCGACCGCCACCGCGGGCAGGTAGCCCGTCAGGTAGGGGTCGAGGGCGTCCAGACCGCGGCCGGTCAGGGTCACCAGCTCTCCCGAGCGCACCGAGGCCGGCCTGGCGGGGCCGAGTGCCTGCAACCGCGCCAGCAGGCGGTGCCGCAGGGCGGACTTCACCCCGCTGCTCATACGTCCGGCGCTGACCCCCTGCACCAGGGCGAACAGCGCCCGGACGCCGACGACCAGCGCCAGCAGGATCAGAGCGGAGGTCTCGAACCGCCCGGACAGCACCCCGGCGAGCAGTTCCGCCTGGCCGAGGACGAGCAGTCCGGCCAGGACGGCGGCGGCCAGGCACCCGGTCAGGTGGCGGCGGACCGCCCGCTCGCCCAACGCCAGCCGTACCAGATCCTTGTGCATGCCAACCCTAGAGACCTCAGAAGAACGACGGAATCCGATCGGCGGCACGCCCCGGACCGAACGTCCGCCATACCCATACTTGCGCACCCACCATGATCGGTGCGAACGGCAGAATCATGACACTCAGCACACTTAACGTACCGGCGGGTGCCATGTGGTCCAGAAGCCAGGGGGCGAGCACGGCGAGCAGCAGCGCGACGGGCGCGGCCGCGGCGCACGCCGAGCCCAGGAGCGCCCATCCGGTGCGGCGCGCCCCGGTCACCCGCCCGGGCAGCCGCCAGGAGAGGAACGTCCAGCCGTGCAGGGCGAACAGCGCGGCCGTCACCAGGGCGCCCACCAGCCCGAGCAGGCTGATCGGCGGCCCCGACAGGCCGCCGGCCAGCGCGACCAGTGCCATGCCCCAGCTCAGTGCCAGGCCGCAGGAGCCGGCACAGATCGCCCAGTCCCAGGTCGTACGCCATGCGCTCCCGTCGGCACGGCGGCGGAACCAGAGCCCGGCGTCGCGCAGGATCCACGACACCAGCAGCAGTACCACCAGCGGGTAGAGGCCGAACAGCACCTCTCCCTCGATCGCGGGGAAGGCGCCGAACAGCACGCCCGCCACGGCCACCAGCCACACCTCGCCCGCCAGGACGAACGGCGCCACGGCGGTGACGATCTCGTCCCGGTCCCGTTGCGTCCTGCCGAGCACGGGCAGCAGCATGCCCACCCCGATGTCGAAGCCCTCCAGGGCGAAGTAGCCGATCAGCAGGAGGGCGAACACGCCCAGCCAGAGGATGTCCACGGTCGGCTCCCTAGTAGCTGAGCGCGTGCGCGCGCTCGTTGGGATCTGCGGGGGCGCTCGCGCCGAGGATGGCGGCGGCGGGCCCGCGTCGTACGGTACGGGCGATCAGCAGGTAGTCGACGAGTGCGAGCAGGCCGAGCACGCCGCCGAAGGCGATGAGTGAGACGGTGACCATCCCCGAGGTCAGCCCGGGGGACATGGCGTCGGCGACGGTGAGCCTGCCATTGATCATCCAGGGCTGCCGTCCCGACTCCCTGGCCAGCCAGCCGAGGATCGCCGCCAGGAACGGCAGCGGAGTCATCGCCATCAGCAGGGGGTGCGCCCAGCGCCAGCGCGGCAGCCAGTACACGGTCGGCGCCAGCGCGAACATGATGACGAACTGCAGCAGCTGGCCAATCATGATCATGAAGCCGAGTCCCAGCCCCGGCAGTACCTCGCCGTCGAACTTGTCCGGCTGGAACTGGGAGATCGGGCCGAACTGCGCGTAGCCGAAACCGACCGTGACCAGTGAGCCGACCAGCGAGACGATCACTCCGGTACGCAGTGAGCTCGTGAAGAACTCCCGTTCGGCGGTGCGCCTGAACAGCTGGTACGCGCTGGCCCCCATCATCACGAAACCGCCGGTCCACAGGCCCGCGCCGAGCACGTGCGGCAATGCCAGGGTCAGCATCGGGTTGGTGAGCAGCGCGCCGAAGTCGGTCAGTGCCAGGTGGCCGCCCCGCTCCACGGCCCCGGCGGGGTTCTGCAGGAACGAGTTGGCCACCATGATCCAGAAGGCGGAGGCGTAGGCGGTCAGCGTCACCACCCAGATGCACGCCAGGTGGAGCCATTTGGGCAGCCGGTGCCAGCCGAAGATCCACAGGCCCAGGAAGGTGGACTCCAGGAAGAACGCGACGAGCGTCTCGATCGCGAGCGGTGCCCCGAAGACGTCGCCGGCGTAGTGCGAGAGGCCGGCCCAGTTCATGCCGAACTGGAACTCCATCACCAGCCCGGTGAGGATGCCGAGCGCGTAGTTGATCACGTAGATCTGGCCCCAGAAGCGGGTCGCCCGCTCGTGGACCGGCCTGCCGGTGACGGCGTAGCGGGTGTGCATGATCGCGATCAGGGGGGCCAGGCCCAGGGTCAGCACGACGAACAGGAAGTGAAGACTTCCCGTCACGGCGAACTGTGTTCGGGCCAGGTCGAGCACGTCCACACTCTCACCTCCATTGTTGTGTCTGTCTACCTATAGACACTCTACATGTAGGACGCCTACATGTAGGATGCCTATGCGAAAGGTAGGCTGACGACGTGAGTGAGCGAAGCGAACGGGCCGCCGGGTGCGGCGACGAGGGATCCGTCCGGTCCACGGAGGTGATCGCGTGAACACCGACGCGCTCCGCGGCCACATGGACGCCCTGCTGCTCTCCGTGCTGGAGCACGAACCGCTGCACGGCTACGCGATCATCGAGGCGCTCCAGGCGCGCAGCGGCGGCGCGCTGAACGTGCCGACGGGCACGGTCTACCCGGCGCTGCGCCGGCTGGAGCAGGCGGGATATCTGGCCAGTGAGTGGGCCACGGTGGGCGGGCGCAAGCGGCGCACCTACCGGCTGACCTCCTCGGGGCGCACGGCCCTCGCCGGCGAGCGCTCCGCCTGGCAGCGGTTCGCCGGAGCCATCGGCAGCGTCCTGGAGCCGCGGACCACCCGCTGACGCCCGGTGGGAGCGAGGGCTACGCGCAGGCGGGGAAGGGGGCGCGGCGGGTGAGGCTCAGGCAGGTGAAGGCGCAGTAGAGCTGCAGGCCCCAGAACAGGAGGCTCACCAGCGCCATCCCGATCCCCGGCGGGTAGCCGCCGAAGCCGACCGGCCCGTGGGAGCCGAACATCAGTGCCCCGGACAGCGTGAGCATGACCGGCAGCATCGCCCAGACGAGCAGGCCGAGGAATCGGGTGACGAGCCGGGGCCGTCCGATCCTGCGCAGCCCCCGGCCCAGCGCGAACAGCGCGATTCCGCCGAGCACGCCGATGAGCATCTGGAGGATGTCCAGACCCCGGGCGACCGGGACGAACCAGTCGGGGCTGGTCTCGTAGGCCATCGGGGCGGTGGGAAAGATCCTCCAGATCACGCTCCACATGACCGTGGTGAGCGGCACGGTGAGGAACAGCGTCGCGGCCAGCCTGCGGCCCGCCGCGATGGACAGCTCCTCCTGGTAGCCCGGTGCGATCTCACCGACCGTCCCGAACTCCTCGACCGCGGCCCGTTCGGCCTCCTCGCGCCCCAGGCCGCCGCCCTGCAGCGCCTCGGCGGTGTCGAGCAGGCTGTCGCGGGCCTCGGTGATCATGTCAAGCCTGGGTCCCCTGGGACCTCGGAGAGCACGGCCGAGCCCGGTCACGTAGTCGTCGATGACCCCGCCGCCTGCCATGGTGCTCTCCAGATGATCTCCCGCGGCCCGATCCCCGCTCGGGGTACGGGCCTCCCATCCTGGTCGCCCGTCCGGGACCTCGCATCGGGGATCACCCTGAGAAGACCCGGAATCGGCGGCCGGCCACCCGTGGGCGGGTCTCAACCATGATTCGGGGCACGCCGCAGGGGCCACCAGCGCAGTGGAGGCCATGGCCTGCGCGGAACGACGGCGAGTGCGCAGCCGCTCATCCGGAGCCCCTCGGGATGGCGGATTCCGGTGAAGAGGCAGGTGCTGAGATCCAGGTCGGAGAGTTCCAGCTGCTCGGCGTCCACCTCGTGCAGCGAGGTCACCCGGGCGCCGTCCCGGCCCCGCACCGTGGCCGGGCCGCGCAGGGTCGCTCCCTCCATGTCGGCCCGCGCGTTGTCGAGCCTGACGGTCAGCCGCCCGCCCACTTCCAGGCGCCGCAGGTCCACCGAGCATCCGCCGGTGGCCACGTCGAGACCCTTGCCCGCCCACGCTCCGGCGAGGGTCAGGTGGCGGCCGACCGAGATCGGGGCCAGGTAGCCGCCCGCCGAGAAGCGTGCCCCGTCGAACCCGGCCAGCCCACCGAAACTCGTCTTGCGAAACGACACGGTACGGCGGAACCGGCAGCCCCTCAGAGTCGCGTCGCCGGTGAATCCGGTGCCGTCGAAGGTGACGAAACCATGGAAGTCGGCCTGCTCGAAGGACGCGGTCCGGTCGAAAAGCGCTCCTCCGAACAGCGCGTCGCCGTCGATGGACACCCGGTCGAAGGCCGCGTGCCCGGTGATGGCGACACCGTGCAGGGAGAGTTCCCGATCGAACCTGACCTCCCTGAAGGAGACGTTGCGGGTGAACCTGGCGTTGAAGAACGAGGCGAGGCGCCGGAAGCGCGCGTGGTCGAAGGAGACGTCCCCGCCGAACACGATGTCGCAGAATCGCACGCTCTCGGGAAAGGTCGCCCAGTCGAACCGGGCCCGGCCCAGGCGTCCGTGGGTCGCGGAGAGGATTCGGTCCAGCAGATCCTGGCCGACGACGGTGGCCCGCAGGTCGATCGCGGAACCGGGGGAGAGGCCGCGGACGACCTCGTCGAGTTCGGCGGCGTCCAGATGGGCCAGGCAGCGCCCGTAGGGCTGCCGTGCGGATCCGGCGCACTCCAGGGAGGCGGCGCAGGTGTCCCAACCCACGTCCAGAGTTCTCATACCCGCAGTGATACCCGCAGGCGCCGAGGCAAGCGACTTCTAGGTCAAGGAAAGCCATATCTGACCGGGCTGGATAGACATGAAGTGTCAAGATTCATGAATTCGCCTCCTATCCACTTTTGGGTGGATGTTCTGGGATCCATCCCGCTCTACGCTCCCGGTCATGCGTGCTTTATCCCGGGCGTTCGCCGCCCTCGTGACCGTCGGCCTCGCCGCCACCGGCGTCGCGACCCTCACCTCATCCCCGGCCCTGGCGGAGCCGGGCACCGTCGTCATCAGCCAGGTCTACGGTGGTGGCGGTAGCGCCGGCGCACCACTCACCAACGACTACGTCGAGCTGTTCAACCGCAGCGCCGCGCCCGTGGTCCTGGACGGCTGGTCCGTCCAGTACGCCAGCGCCACCGGCACCGGGAACTTCGGAGCCAACCCGGTCGTCCCCCTGACGGGCACGCTCGCGCCCGGCCAGTACCACCTCCTCCAGCTGGCCGGCGGCACCAACGGTTCACCGCTGCCCGCCTCGGACGGTACCGGGACGATCAACATGAGCGGCTCCGCGGGCAAGGTGGCCCTTGTCCGCTCGGACCAGGGCCTGGCGTGCAACGGCGGCTCGGTCCCGTGCGCCCCGGAGCAGACGGCACTGATCGCCGACCTGATCGGCTACGGCACCGCCAACTACTTCGAGGGCACCGTGGCCCCCGGGCTCTCGGCCACCACAGCGGGGCTGCGCAAGGACCACGGCTGCGCCGACACCGACGTCAACGGTGCCGACGTGGAGGCCGCGGCACCCGCGCCGCGCAACCGGGCCACCGACATCGCGCCGTGCGGTGACGTCGAGCCGACCCCGACCCCGACCCCGACCCCGACCCCGACCCCGACTCCGACTCCGACTCCGACCCCGACGGTGGAGCCCACGCCGACTCCCACCCCGACGGGGGAGCCGTGTGAGACCCCGGCCACCCACCAGATCGCCCAGGTGCAGGGGAGCGGTGACGTCAGCCCGCTGGCCGGCCAGGTCGTCCGCGTCGAAGGCGTCGTGACCGCCGACTTCCAGGAGTCGAACCAGCTCAGCGGGTTCTTCTTCCAGGACCCGACCCCGGACGCCGACCCGGCCACCTCCGAGGGCCTGTTCGCCTTCGCCCGCAGCTCCTTCAAGGACGTCAAGGTCGGCGACCGGGTCCTGGTCACCGGCAGGGCCGTGGAGTTCAACGGCTGGACCGAGCTGTCACCGGTCACCGCGGTGGACATCTGCGGCACGGGCCGCATCGCACCCGCCAAGCAGAGCCTGCCCCGTGCCGAGGGCAAGACCTTCGAGTCCGTCGAGAACATGCTCGTCACCTTCCCCGAGCCCCTCTCCCTCAGTGACCACTACAACCTGGGCAGGTACGGAGAGATCACCGTCTCCTCCGAGGGGCGCATCTTCCAGCCGACCGACCGGCCGGGCGTGACCACGGACAAGAACGCGCGGCGCAGCCTGCTGGTGGACGACGCCTCCACGGCGGAGAACCCGGAGACGATTCCCTACGTCGACCGGCGCCTCCGCCTGGGTGACACCGCCTTCGGCGTCACCGGCGTCATGGGGTACGGCTTCGGCAAGTACCGCCTCCAGCCGACCAAACCGCTCAACTTCCTGCCGCTCAACCCGCGCCTGCCCGCCCCGTTCCCGGTCATCGGCAACGTCAAGGTGGCCAGCTTCAACGCGCTCAACTGGTTCACCACCCTCCGCTCGCGCGGCGCGAGCAGTCCGGAGGAGCAGCAGCGCCAGCTCACCAAGCTGGTCGCCGCCCTCAAGGGGGTCAACGCGGACGTCGTCGGCTTCATGGAGATCCAGAACAACGGCCAGACTGCGATTCAGGCCCTGGTCGACGCGCTCAACGCCGAGGTCGGCGCGGGTACCTACGCGGCGCTCAGCCACCCCTACCCGGGCACCGACGTGATCCAGGTCGCGATGATCTACAAGCCGGCCAAGGTCCAGCTGGTGGGCGCGGCGCAGTCCTCCACCGACCCGGTCTTCCGGCGGCCCCCGCTGATCCAGACCTTCCGCCGGGTCCAGGGCGGTAAGTCCTTCACCGTGCTGGTCAACCACTACAAGTCCAAGGGCTGTGACGAAGAGGCGGTGGGGCCCGACGCCGACCAGGGCGACGGGCAGAGCTGCTACAACGACGAGCGGGTACGCCAGGCACGGGCCACGCTGGGGCTGATCAAGGACCTGAACCTGACCAACCCGATGGTGCTCGGCGACCTCAACGCCTACGGCGAGGAGGACCCGATGGACGTCCTGGAGGCCGGTGGCCTCAGCAGCACGACCAAGAGGTTCGTCCCCGAGCCGCTGCGCTACAGCTACCTGTACGAAGGCCAGCTCGGTGAGCTGGACCACGCCCTGGTCGGAAAGGACCTGCTCAAGCGGGTGACCAGCGCGACGATCTGGCACATCAACTCCGATGAGAGCCGGATCTACGACTACAACCTCGAGTACAACCCGCCGGGCCTGTACAGGCCCGACGCCTTCCGCGCCTCCGACCACGACCCCGTGATCGTCGGCCTCACCCTGTAGACCGGAGGGAACCGGCGGATGGTGGCCCGGTGCCGATCGGCACCGGGCCATTCGTCCGTTCTCACCCCCGAGAGGTCGGCGAGCCGGACAGCTCCGCGGCGACCATCGTGTTCCCGTACAGCTCGGCGAAGCGCGGGGAGCGGCTGTCGGTGAGCACCTGGGGCGGCGACCTCCCGGCTCACCCGGTTCGAGAGGGGGGCAGGCCGCGGGGATGGAATGCGCGTGGACGGGAAGTGGTTATGCCAGCCACACAGACGTGAACGACAGAAGGAGCCACCGGTGGCCACCATCGAGGTAACCGAGAAGAACTTCAACGACATCGCCGATGAGGGGATCGTCCTGCTGGACTTCTGGGCGGCCTGGTGCGGACCGTGCCGCACCTTCGGGCCGATTTTCGAGAAGTCCTCCGCGAAGCACACGGACATCAAGTTCGGCAAGATCGACACCGAGGCCGAGCAGGCCCTCGCTCAGGGATTCGAGATCACGTCGATCCCGACGATCATGGCCATCCGGGATGGCATCGTCGTCTTCGCCCAGCCGGGCGCGCTGCCCGAGCCCGCTCTCGAGGACCTCATCGGCCAGGTCCGCGCACTCGACATGGACGCGATCCGCGCCGAGCTCGCCAACGAACTCGGCGTCCAGAAAGGCTGACACGACACGGGACAGCCCCGCGCCCGTCCGGCGGCGCGGGACTCGCCTCTGCTCGAAGACCGCCTCCGCGGGCCGGGAACGGCCTCGCGGTTTCTCGATCGTTCGGGTGGCCTCGACCTCCGCGCGGCCCGGGACCCCGTAAGAAGGCCGGGACCGCGCGGGGGCGGGGGTCAGACCGAGCGGTAGAGCTCGGCCACCCGGAAGGCCAGGTCGAGTGACTGGCCGCGGTTGAGGCGCGGGTCACAGGCCGTCTCGTAGCGCCGGGCCAGGTCGTCCTCGACGATCTCGGCACCGCCGCCCACGCACTCGGTGACGTCGTCGCCGGTGAACTCGATGTGGACGCCGCCCGGGTGGGTGCCGAGCGCGCGGTGCACCTCGAAGAAGCCCGCCACCTCGTTCAGGACGTCGTCCAGGCGGCGGGTCTTGTGGCCGCTGGGCGCCTCGAAGGTGTTGCCGTGCATGGGGTCGCAGATCCACGCCACCTGGGCGCCGCTCGCGGTCACCTTCTCCACCAGCTCGGGAAGGTGGTCACGGATCTTCGACGCGCCCATCCGGGTGATGAAGGTCAGACGCCCCGCCTCGTTGTCGGGGTTGAGCTTCTCGATCAGCGCGAGGGCGTCCTCGGCGCTGGTCGTCGGGCCGAGCTTGACGCCGATGGGGTTGCGGATGCTGGCGAAGAACTCGACGTGCGCGCCGTCGAGCTGGCGGGTACGCTCGCCGATCCAGACCATGTGCGCCGAGACGTCGTACGGCCGGCCGGTCCGCGAGTCGATCCGGGTGAGCGCCTGGTCGTAGTCGAGGATCAGCGCCTCGTGCGAGGAGTAGAACTCCACGGTGTGGAACTCCTCGGGCTCCGCCCCGCAGGCGCGCATGAAGGCCAGCGCCTGGTCGATCTCGCGGGCGAGCTGCTCGTAGCGCTTGCCGGCCGGGGACTCGCCCACGAAGTCCTGGTTCCAGGCGTGCACCTGGCGCAGGTCGGCGTAGCCGCCCTTGGTGAAGGCGCGGACCAGGTTGAGCGTCACCGCGGAGGAGTGGTAGGCGCGCAACAGCCGCCCCGGGTCGGGGATGCGGGAGTCGGCGGTGAAGTCGAAGCCGTTGACCATGTCGCCCCGGTAGGCGGGCAGCTCGACGCCGTCACGGATCTCGGTGTTCTTCGAGCGGGGCTTGGCGAACTGCCCGGCCATGCGGCCGATCTTCACCACGGGGACCTTGGCCGCGTAGGTGAGCACGATCGCCATCTGGAGCAGTGTCTTGAGCTTGTTGCGCACGTCGTCGGCGGTGGCGCCGGCGAAGGTCTCGGCGCAGTCTCCGCCCTGCAGGACGAAGGCCTCGCCCCGTGTCACCGCCGCCAGGTCCGCCTTGAGGTTGTCGCACTCGCCCGCGAAGACGAGGGGCGGGAGTCCCTTCAGCTCGGTGACGACCTTGTCCAGCTCGCCACGGTCAGGCCACACGGGCTGCTGCGCCGCAGGCAGCTGCCGCCAGGAATCGAGGTTGATGCTCACGACATACCAGGCTATTGCAACCGGCTGTGCGAACGGACCCGATTGTCCACATGGTGAGAAGGTCTTTATGCCTGGTGAGACCCGGCGGGATCGGCGACGTGCTCGGGCAGGACGCCCAGGCCGATGAAGCGTCTGGCCAGCGGGCCCAGCACCGGAAGACGGGAGACGTCGCGCGGTAGCCGCACCGGGCGGGTGCGCTCGGTCAGTGCCGGCCGGATCAGCCTGTTCTGGACGACACGCTGGGCGAACTGGGTGATCACGGTGGGCGGGGTGCGCCGCCGCTGGACCCTCGCGAGCAGCGACTCGGGGATCTCGGCCCCGGCGGCGAGCGGTCCGGCCAGCAGGTTCGCGGCGGCGACCGCGTCCTGCACGGCCAGGTTGATGCCGACGCCGAAGACCGGCGACATGGCGTGCGCGGCGTCGCCGATGACCAGCAGTCCCGGCCGGTGCCAGCGGCGCAGCCGGTTGAGCGCGACCGACAGCACACTGACGTCCTCGAAGCCGGACAGCAGTCCGACCCGGTCCGCCAGGAAGGGCAGGAGCCTGGCGACCTGCTCGCGCAGCGTCGCCATCCCCGCCGAGCGCAGTGCCTCGAAGCCGTTCTTGGGGATCACGTAGGCGAGCTGCCAGTAGGTCTCGCGGTTGATCGACACCATCAGGTGACCCGCCGACATTCGCAGGAACGTCGCCTCGGAGTCGGTGGGCTCGCGCGGCAGCCGGAACCAGACCACGTCCATCGGGGCACCGTGCTCCACGGGGACCAGCCCGGCGGCCTCACGCACGTCGGAGCGGCGGCCGTCGGCGGCCACGGTGAGCGTCGCGCGCAGCTCGTGCTCGCCGGAGGCGTCCCGGTAGCGCACCCCGCGCACCGTGTCGCCTTCGCGGATCACTCCGTGCACCTCGGACTCCATGAGGAGGTGGAAGTTCGGATACCTGGCGGCGGCACCGGTCAGCAGGTCGAGGAACTCCCACTGTGGCACGAAGGCGATGTACTGATATTTGCCTTTAAGTCCTGACAGGTCAGCGATCGGCACCGTGGTGTCGTCGGTCTGGATCTCCAGCCCGTACGCCTTGCGGTGGGGGAGCCGGTGGAATTCCTCGGCCAGGCCGAGCTCGTCGAGGATCTGCAGGGTGGACGGATGGATGGTGTCGCCCCTGAAGTCGCGCAGGAAGTCGCCGTGCTTCTCCAGGAGCGTCACCTCGACGCCGGCCCTGGCCAGCAGTAGCGCGAGCATCGCCCCGGCGGGACCGCCACCGGCGATCACACATGTGTTCCGAGCCATAATTCATCACCCCATGAAATTCTGGCACGGGATGCCGCCGAAGAGAACAGCGGGCGTGGTCTTTTCCTCGTGGGCACGCGGCCGGTCCGGCTGGGCCAAAGTTGGCATATGACCATTTATCAGACCGAACGCCTCGTCGTTCGCGAGTGGACCCACGACCGGGCCGACCTCGACCGGATCACCGACATCTACACCCGTGACGAGGTCACCCGCTGGCTGCCGCCCCGAGACTTCGAGGCGACGGCGACGGTGGATCGCTGGCACGCCCTGAACCGGCGGGACCACGGGTTCGGGGTCTGGGCCGTCGAGGTCCGGCGGAGCGGGGTCGCGGTCGGAACCGTTCTGTTCCAGCCGATCGTCGGCGGGGACGGTGAGATCGAGGTGGGCTGGCACCTCCACCCCGACTCGTGGGGGAACGGCTACGCGACCGAGGCCGCCAGGGGTGCGGTGGAACGCGGCTTCGCCTCCGGAATCAAGGAGGTGCACGCCCTCGTCATGCCGGGCAACGACGCCTCCATGGCCGTCTGCCGCAGGCTCGGCATGACCACGGTCGGCCGGACCGGCCGCTTCTACGGCGTCGAACTGGAGATGTTCCGCCTCGGCGCGCCGGCCGGGATCTCCTCCGGTCAGCGAATGCCGACGTAGAAACGTGTCTGGTCGCTGCGGTGCAGCGCGTAGTAGGCCTCGAACCGTGTGCCGTCGGGCATCCAGGCGACCGACTCGATACCGAGCAGCGGCGTCGAGATGGAGACCTCGAGTAGCGCGGCGTCCTCGCGGTTGGGAAAGGCGGCCTCGATCCACCGGTCGGCGGCGGCGGGCTCGATCCCGTAGCGCCGCCGCAGCAGGTCGTACAGTGACTGGTTCTCCAGCACGGCGCGCTCCAGGCCGGGCACCAGACGGGCGGGCAGAGCGGTGTCGACGAGCAGCCAGGGCTGCCCGTCGACGCGCCGGAGCCTGCGCAGCCTGACGACCTGTTCCCCGGGCGGGATCCGCAGCAGGGCGGCCTCCCGCTCGTCGGCCTCGCCGAGCGACTGGCGGATGGTCCGGGTCGTCACGCGGCGGCCGGACTCCCGCAGGTCGTCGGCGGAGCCGGACATCGACCCGATGAAGTTCAGTTCGGTCTTGCGCGGTGAGACGAAGGCGCCCCGTCCCTTGATCTTATAGATCAGGCCCTGCTGCACGAGCTCGCGCAGGGCCTCCCTGACGACGGTTCGGGAGACCCCGAACATGTCGGTGAGCTCGGCCTCCGACGGCAGCGGCCGGTCCGCGGCGAACTCGCCGCTCTCGATGGTCGCCCGCAGTGCGCGCATCAGCTGCATCCACAGCGGCTCCGTTCCGTCGCGGTCGAGGCGCGGATACGTCATCGTCACGGAAACCTCCTCGGGGGGCGTCCAGGAAAGCATTTCATATGGGCAGACCTGTCATGACAGGGTGGTGATCCTGTCGTGACAGGAATCCGGCGGCGCCGCACAGATTCCCGTCTATCTACCTACTGAGCAGGAACGAAAGAGGCCCTTGACATCCACGTAACGTGGATTTAGCGTACCTGTCACTACAGGTCTGTAATGACTACGCCGCTACGCCCCCTATTGAGCGATGAGTTCACGGCCTCGACTCGCACCGCCTCGGCGGACCTGCCTTCTCTGGAGACCATGATGCGTATCCGTCCCACATCCCGGCACTGGCGTGCGGCCTCGGCGGCGTCACTGACCGCCCTCGCGGTCCTGGCGGCCGGTTGCGGCGCCGACGACTCCGGCACCTCCGGAACCTCCGACACCGCCGCCGCGCAGACCGCCGGCGAGAAGCCCTTCATCGCTCTGAGCAACGGCTTCATCGGCAACGGCTGGCGCCAGACGATGATCGCCAAGTTCGAGGAGGCGGCGGGCAAGGCCCAGGCCGACGGCCTGATCAGCAAGTACAAGGTCGTCAACGCGCCGGGAGAGAACTCCGCGACCGAGCAGGTAGCCCAGATCAAGAGCCTCCTGCTGCAGAAGCCGGACGCCCTGCTCATCGACCCGGCCTCGCCCACCGCGCTCAAGCCGGTCATCCAGCAGGCGTGCTCCGCGGGCGTCACCGTCGTGGTCTTCGACTCCGCCATCGATTCCGAGTGCGCCTACGTGCTGCAGAACAGCTTCGTCGACTGGGCCACCTACGCGGCCAAGCCGCTGCTCGAGGGCATCGGGGGCAAGGGCAACGTCATCGTCAGCCGGGGTGTCGTCGGCTCGCAGCCCGAGGCCGAGATGCTGGAGACCACCAAGAAGATCCTCGGCGAGTACCCCGGCGTGAAGACCGTCGCGACGGTGAACGGGATGTGTGACGGCGCCACCGCGCAGAAGGCCGTGCTGGGTGTGCTGTCGAGCGTGCCGAAGGTCGACGGCGTCGTTGGCTGCGGCGACGGCTACGGCGTCGCCCAGGCCTTCACCACGGCGGGCAAGCCGGTTCCCGCGGTGACGTTCGAGACCAACGGCCGCGCGCTGAACTACTGGAAGGACAACAAGATCGACAACGGTTCGGTGGCGGTCATGTCCGACCCGGGCCAGTCGGTCGCCGCGCTGTGGCAGGCGCTCGACCTGCTGGAGAAGCGGGACATCCCCAAGCAGATGACCTTCCCGATCGTCCTGGTCGAGCAGAAGGACCGTGACACCTGGGCGAGCATCCTCAAGCCCGACGAGTACGCCGCCTGGCCCTGGACGCGCGAGCTCTTCCGCGAGCAGGTCAAGGCCGTGCAGACCGGCGGAGCGCCGGTGCAGCCGCCGATCCCGACGGCCGCCGGATAGGCGGGGAAGGCACAGGGGAGGCTGCCTCATGCACGTCGACAACTTCGCCGCGAAGCCGCACGCGGCCTCGCGGAAGGAAGGCGGGAGACCGTCCGGGCAGCGGCCCGTCGTGATCGCGAGGGGCGTGACCAAGACGTACGGGCGCACCCGGGCTCTCACCGGTGTCGACCTTGAGGTCCGGGCCGGCGAGGTGCTCGGCCTCGTCGGCCACAACGGAGCCGGCAAGAGCACGCTGATGCGGGTCCTCGCCGGGCTGGAGGCCTGCGACGAGGGCACGGTCACGGTGTGCGGGCGCGACGCCTCCTCGGGCGAGGCCGGGCCGCGGGCCGGGGACTTCCGCGGCGTGCGGATGGCCTACCAGGAGACGTCGCTCTGCCCCGATCTCACGATCGCGGAGAACATCTGGGTCTCCTCACGGCACTGCCTTCCCCGGATGGGCTGGCGGCGGGCGGCCGGTAACGGCGCCCGGCGCAGGCTCGACGAGATGTTCCCCGGCCACGGGGTGACACCGGGCGACCGGGTCGAGGACCTGTCACTGGCCCAGCGCCAGATGGTCGAGATCGTCCGGGCCAGCCTGGTCGACCGGCTCGACCTGCTGATCCTCGACGAGCCCACCGAGTCCCTCGGCCCGGACGCCGCGCGCTCGCTGTACGACTACGTCCGAACCCTCACCGCGGACGGTGTCGCCGTGCTGCTCATCTCGCACCGCATCCGGGAGATCCTCTCGGTGGCCGACCGCGTCGCCGTGCTGCGCGACGGGGCGGTCATCGCCGAACGGCCCGCGAGCGGACTCGGCGAGCACGACGTACTGGCCCTGATGGGGGCCGAGGTCGCCGCCAAGACCGAAAACGAGCGGGTCACGGCCGAGGGCGCCGCCGGGGACCGGCCGGTGCTGGCCGAGATGCGCGGCACCACCGCTCCCGGACTGCGCGACGTCTCCCTGCAGGTCGGCGTGGGCGAGGTGGTGGGCCTGGCCGGGCTGGCCGGTCAGGGCCAGCAGGAGGTGCTCGAACGCCTGTGGCGCCCGGTACGGCGCGACACGAAAGTGCGCGGCACCCGGGCCTACGTGCCGGGTGACCGGCAGCGCTCGGGGGTCCTGCCGCTGTGGAGCGTGGCGGAGAACCTCGTGGTGAGCGCGATGCGCGGTATCGCGCGCCGTGGCCTGCGCCGCCCCGCCGAGGAGCGCGCGGTCGTGCGCGACTGGGTCGAGCGCCTCGCGATCCGGGGCGGCCCGGACGCGGCGATGACCGACCTCAGCGGCGGCAACCAGCAGAAGGTGATCGTCGCGCGGGCCTTCGCCTCGGCGGCCGACCTCGTCCTGCTCGACGACCCCTTCAGGGGGGTCGACGTGCACACCAAGACCGATCTCTACGGCCTCATCCGCCAGGAGGCGGCCCAGGGCCGGAGCGTTGTCTGGTACTCGAGCGAGAACGCGGAGATGGCCCACTGCGACCGGGTCTACGTCTTCCGGGCCGGCCGGGTGGTCGCGGAACTGACCGGGGCGGAGATCTCCGAGGAACGGATCATCGCCGTCTCGTTCGCCGAGTCCGATGGAGCGCAGAACCATGAGTGAGACCCTCGTGCCGGCCCTGCTGCCGAGCCGGGCGCGGATGCGCCGGACGGCCCCGGCCGTGGTCAGCGCCGTCGCCATGATCGCGATGATCGCCGTCTGCGCGTCGCTGCAGCCGGACGTGCTGAGCGTGTCCGGGCTGTCGCTGGTCCTCTCGGCGACCGTGCCGCTGGTCATCGCGGCCCAGGCCCAGATGACGCTGATGGCGGTCGGTGACATCGACCTCGGCATCGGCAACTTCGTCGGCCTGATCACTGTGATCACGGCGACCAAGCTGGTGACCGACCCGCTCGTCGGGGGCTTGATCCTGCTCGGGCTCGTCGCCTCCTACGCGGTGCTCGGCGTTCTCATCCACCTGCGCAAGGTGCCGTCGCTGATCGCCACCCTCGGCGCGTCGTTCGTCTGGCTGGGGCTGGGCATGTTCGTCCTGCCGACACCCGGCGGAACGACCCCGGAGTGGCTGGCGGCCTTCGGCATGTGGCAGCCCGCCGGGTTCCCGGCGCCGCTGCTGCCGATCCTCCTCGTCGCCGCGCTGGTCTACCTGCTCAGCGCGCGCAGCACCCTCGGGGTCCGGATGCGCGCCCTGGGCAGCAACCCGGTGGCCCTGGAGCGGGCGGGCCTGCGCCCGCTGGCGTCGCGGGCCATCGCCTACACCGCCGCGGGCGCGCTCGGCGTGCTGTCCGGTCTCGTGCTGGCCTCCCAGACCGGGGGCGGCGACGTGTCGTCGGCCTCCAGTTACACCCTCATGACGGTGGCGGCGGTGATCCTCGGCGGCGGCTCCTTCTACGGCGGCAGCGCGGTGCCGTGGGGAGTGGTGATCGGCGGCGTGACCCTAGGCCTGGTCAGCGTGGTCCTCAGCCTGCTCGATGTGCCGACCAACATGCAGTCGGCGGTTCAAGGCGTGATCGTCCTGGCCGTGCTCGCCGGACGTGTCCTGGTCGGAAAGGTGCTGCGATGAACATCCGCGCGCTCGTCGCGCGTCCGTGGATCTGGGGGTTCGCCGCCGCGGCGCTCGTCTGGCTGATGATCTTGGCCATCTCCGGGCAGGGGGGCGGCCAGACGGTCTCCCTGGCTCTGTCCCTGGCGCCCTACCTGGTCATCGTGGGACTCGGGCAGATGCTCGTCGTCACCGCCGGCCCCGGCAACATCGACGTCTCCGTGGCGCCGATCATCTCCCTCGCCGGATTCGTCTCGGTGCTGGCGGCCTTCTCCACCGGCTCGGCGACGGTGGGCGTCCTGGCGGGTGTCGGTGCGGGCCTCGTCATCGCGGCGATCAGCACGGTGGCGATCCTCGGCCTGTCCGTTCCGCCGATCATCGCCACGCTGGCCGCCGGGCTCATCGCCTCCTCGGGCACGCTGTCGCTGGCGAACGGTTTCAGCGCGGTGCCCGACCCGGGGCTGCGGAGCCTGCTCAACCTGCGACCGGCGGGCATCCCCGTCCTCGCCGTGGCCATCGTGGTCGTGACCGTCCTGGTCATCGCGCTGCTGCGCGGCACGACCTACGGCCGTTCGCTGATCGCGGTGGGACAGAACCGCCGGGCGGCCGAGCGCGCCGGAATCCCCGTCGCGCGGATCATCGCGGTGACCTACCTGGCCAGCGGTGCCCTGGCCGGCCTGACCGGAGCCCTGCTGGCCGCCTACATCGCACCATCCGCGGACCTCGGCACGCGCTACCTGCTCGACTCGGTGGCCGTCGTCGTGATCGGCGGAACGCTCATCTCGGGCGGACGGGCCGTGCCCGTCGGCGTCTGGGGAGCCGCACTCTTCTTCATCCTGCTGGACGGCCTGGTCAACCTCGTCGGCTGGAGCAGCGCGGCGCAGAACATCCTCAAGGGCGGTCTGGTGCTGCTGGTCCTCTTCCTCGCCGGTGGCGGTGACCGTGTCGCCGGCGCACCCTCCCGTTTCCGACGACGGCCGCGACCCGCGGCCGTCACCACCACAACCACTGGAGAGAACACCCATGGCTGACACCGACGGTCTGCTCGACGCCCGCGACTTCGGCGGCGCCGCCTCCGGGACCGGCGGCTTCCACGTCAAGGGCGCACAGGCCCAGGACTGGGGCCTGCAGAACCGGCTCGCGCGCATCTTCAAGGCCGACACCGGCCGGACCGTGATGCTCGCGTTCGACCACGGCTACTTCCTCGGCCCGATGGCCGGCCTTGAGCGCATCGACGTCAACATCGCCCCGCTGGTGCCCGACGCCGACGCGATCATGCTGACCCGGGGCGTGCTGCGCACCAGCATCCCGCCGGCCACCGACGCCGGCATCGTGCTGCGCGCCAGCGGCGGCCCGAGCGTGCTGCGCGACCTCTCCGACGAGCACATCGCCCTGGACATGGAGGACGCGGTACGGCTCAACGCCGCGGCCGTGGCCATCCAGGTCTTCGTCGGCAGCGAGAACGAGTCGCGGTCGATCGCCAACCTCGCCGCGCTGGTGGACGCCGGCCAGCGGCACGGTGTCGCCGTGCTCGGCGTCACCGCCGTCGGCAAGGACATGGTCCGCGACGCCCGCTACTTCCGGCTGGCCACCCGGATCAGCGCGGAGATGGGCGCGCACATCGTCAAGACGTACTACGTCGAGGAGGGCTTCGAGACCGTCACCGCGAGCTGCCCGGTGCCGATCATCGTCGCGGGTGGCAAGAAGCTGCCCGAGCTCGACGCCCTGACGATGGCCTACCGGTCGATCCAGGAGGGTGCCGCCGGTGTCGACATGGGCCGCAACATCTTCCAGAGCGAGAACCCGGCCGGCATGCTCGCGGCGATCCGCGCCGTCGTGCACGACGAGGTGAAGCCCGAAGAGGCCTACCAGCTCTTCAAGGACCACTCGGCCGCCGGCACCGCGTCCTGACCCTCTCTGGGGCTCGGGCCCCGGCGTGAGACCGCCGGGGCCCGGTCCCGTCATCTCCCGGGAGCTCCCATGTCGCAACAACCAGCCGGATCTGACGACGTCGTAGACCTCGCCGTCATCGGAGCCGGTATCAACGGGCTCGCCATAGCCCGTGACGCCGCCACCCGTGGCCTGCGTGTCGTCGTCGTCGACCGCGCCGACGTGGGCTCGGGAACGTCAAGCACGTCCAGCCGGCTGATTCACGGCGGGCTGAAGTACCTCGAACGCTACGACTTCAACCTCGTGCGGGAGTCGATCCGCGAGCGGCACCTGCTGTTCCGCAACGCCCCGCACCTCGTTCGCGACTACCCCATGCTGATCCCCTCCTACGCGGGTGACAGCAGGCCCGGCCCGCTGATCCGGCTCGGGCTGGCCGCGTTCGACGTCCTGTCGGCGGGGCGCAGGAAAGGCCGCAGCCGCAGCGTGCCCCTCCGCACGGTGGCCCGCAGGTGGCCCACGCTGTCGAGGCGTGGCCTGCGCGGGGCCTCGCTGTTCCGCGACGCGCAGGTGCCGTGGGCCGAGCGGCTCTGCGTCGAGTTGCTCCTCGACGCCCGACGGCTCGGCGCGCGGGTGCTCACCCACACCACGGTCACCGGGCTGGTCGTGGAGAACGACCGGGTCGTCGGGATACGGGCCGAGGACAACACCTCCGGCGCGCGAACCGAGATCCGGGCCGCGATCACGGTGAACGCGGCCGGTCCGTGGATCGACAGGATCCTCGACGGGCAGGTGGCCAGCCGACGCCTCAACGGCGGTACCAAGGGCAGTCACATCATCGTCGACGCCTTCCCCGGCGCACCCGACACCTGCATCTTCTTCGAGGCGGCCGCCGACCATCGGCCGATCTTCGTCCTCCCCTGGGAGGGCCGCTACATGCTGGGCAGCACGGACCTGACCTACGAGGACGATCTCGACGAGGTCGTCACCAGCGACGAGGAGATCGACTACCTGCTCGCCGAGACCAACCGGATCTTCCCGAGCGCCGGCCTCACCCCCGGCGACGTGCTCTACAGCGTGGCCGGCGTCCGGCCCCTGCCGTACACCGCCGGGGTCTCCGACAACGCCAAGATCAGTCGTGGGCACACGGTGCACAGCCACGCCCCGGCCCACCCGGGGCTGTTCACGGTCATCGGCGGCAAGCTGACCACCCACCGCGCCCTCGCCGAGGACGTCACCGACGCGGTGCTGCGCGTGCTCGGCCGCACGCGCCGGCGCTGCCTCACCCGCTCCCGGGCCTTCCCCGGAGCCGACACCGCCGACTGGCCGACCTTCAGCGCGGACTTCATGCGCTCCTCGCCGCTCACCCCGGCGCAGTCGCGCCGGCTGCTCGACGTCTACGGCGTACGGGCCCGCAGGGTGCTCGAACTCGCTGAGACGGACGACACACTCGCCGAGGTCGTCGACGAGGAGACCGGCGCGCTCGCCGCCGAGGTGGTCCTGGCGGTGCGCGAGGAGGGCGCCGTGACGCTGGGGGACATCCTGCTACGACGTACCCTGATTGGACTCGGTCCCGACATGGGCCTGAAGGCGGCCGCGGCCTGCGCCGACATCGCGGTACGCCACCTCGGCTGGGACGAGGGGCGGGCCCGCGCCGAGGTCGCCGGCTACGAGGCCGAACTGCGGCGCTTCAGGCCCAGGGTCCTGGACACGCCGGTCAGGACGGGAAGCAGCGACAGGAGGACCTCGTGACAGCCCCGGGCACGTGCTACATCGGCGTCGACATCGGCCTGACGGCCTCGAAGGTCGCGGCCTTCGACACCGAGGGGCGGGAGCTCGGCGTCGTGCACGCCCGCACCCCCCGCACCAGCGTGACCGCGCACCGCCACGACGTCGACATGCTCGGGCTGGCCGACACGGTCATCTCGCTGCTCGGCGAGCTCACCGGGAAGCTGGCCGCCGACGGATACATCCCGGCGGGCATCGGAGTGGCGGCCCACGGTAACGGACTGTATCCGGTCGACGCCGCGCTGAGGCCGGTCGGGCCGGCCATCGCGTCGTCGGACAGCCGGGCCCAGCGGATCGTGGACGCGATCCCGGAGCGGGAGGCCAAACGGCTGGCCAGGGAGACCGGCTCCATCCCGTGGGCCGCGCAGCCCGCCGTGCTGCTGCGCTGGCTGCACGACGTCGAGCCGGAGAGCTACCGGGCCACCCGGTGGGCACTGTCCTGCAAGGACTGGGTCACCGCGCAGCTCACCGGCGTGCCGAGCGCCGACTACAGCGACGCCAGCGCCTTCGGCATGGTGGCCCTCGACACCCGCGCCTACACCCCGACGGCGCTGGAGCTGGTGGGGCTGCCGGCGAGCGACCTCGACCGGTTCCCCTCGCTGCGCCAGTCCAGTGACGTGGTCGCCGGGCTGAGCGCGGCGGCCGCGGCGCGCACCGGACTCCCCGAGGGACTGCCGGTGATCGCCGGTTGCATGGACTGCGTGGCGGCGACGCTCGGCGCCGGGGGACGCGGCCTCGGGGACGTGACGATCATCGTCGGGACATGGGCCATCAACGGGGCCGTGGTGCCCGCCCGCACCCCGGCCCCCGAGGTCACCTTGAGCGCGCTGATGCCCGACCCGGCCACGATGCTGGCCATGGAGGTCGCGCCGACCTCGGCCGCCAACCTCGAATGGCTGGCGTGCGCGTCGGCGCCGCACGACCAGGTCGGCGGCCTGCTCGCGGTGGACCTTCTCAGGGAGGCGGCCATGGTGCCGCCGGGCGCGGAGGGCCTGCTGTTCCTGCCCTTCGTCAACGGAGCCCCCGAACACCCCGCGGCGTCGGGGACGTTCCTCGGCATCTCCGGCGTGCACCGCCGCGGGCATCTCACCCGCGCGGTCATCGAGGGGGTCGCCCAGTACCACCGGGTCCAGCTCGACCGGGTCCTGGCCAGCGGAGCCGACATCGGGGACCGGCCGTGGCGGCTGGCCGGTGGCGGTGCCCGATCCGAGGTCTGGGCGCAGATCTTCGCCGATGTGCTGGGGCGGCCGGTCCGCCGTCAGCTCACCAGCGAGCTGGGAGCACGCGGCGTCGCGTCGCTGCTGCCCGCCGCGCTCGGCCACGATCTCCAGCCGTGGTCGGTCAGTGACGAGGACGACCTGTGCGTGCTGCCGGGCCCCCGGCGGGAGGCGTACCTGCGGCACTCGCAGGTCTTCGACCGGACGCTGGCCGGCATGTCGTCCGCCTGGTCGGAGGTCGATCGGTACCGTACCGCCGGTCCCGCCGACGCCGAGTAAGGCCGGCCGGTCACGGCCGCCGCGGGGAACCCGCCCGGGGACACGGGCACCGGGCCGTGACCGGGTCAGGGTGAGGCGCGGAGCCGCCGGGACGCGGGCGGGGCGGTGGAATCCCACGGCCCCGCCCGCGTCGTCGTGCTACCGGCCGAGGCCCGACTCCGACTCCGTCCCGCCCGGCTCGCCGAAGGGGCCGCCTCAGGCGGAGGACCGCTCGACCAGGTGGGTGTCGAGTATCACCACCGGCTGCTCCAGGTGCTCGCCGTTGATGCGGGAGACGAGGAGGTGGGCCATCTGCCGGCCCATCGACTCGGTGGGCTGGTGCACGCTGGTCAGGGCGGGGGAGGAGTGCGCCCCGGCGGGCGAGTCGTCGAAGCCGATCACCGCGACGTCGCCGGGAATGCTCTTGCCCTCCTCGCGCAACACCCGCATCGCGCCCAGCGCCATCGGGTCCGAGGCGGTGAAGACGGCGTCCAGGTCGGGGTTCTCGGCGAGCAGCTTGCGCATTTCGGCCATGCCGCTCTCCTCACTGAAGTCGCCGTACGCCACGATCTCGCTCAGGCCGGTCGCGAGCAGCGCGTCGCGGTAGCCCGCGAGCCGGTCCACGCCCACGCCCATGTCCTGCGTTCCCGCGATGGTGGCGATCCGGCGGCGACCCCTGCCCAGCAGGTACTTGACCGCCTGTCTGGCTCCGGCCCGGTTGTCCACGTCGACGTAGCTGTAGGGGGTGAGGCCGACAGGGCGGCCTCCGATGACCGTCGGCACGCCCATCGCCTCCAGCCTTCCCGGCAGCGGGTCGGCGCCGTGCAGGGAGATCAGCAGCACCCCGTCGACGTGCTGTCCGGTCAGATAGTGCTCCAGCCGCTCGTGCTCCTGCTTCGACTGGGCCATCGCGAGGATCAGTTGCAGCCCGGTCTCGGACAGTGCGGAACCGATGCCGCGGATGGTTCCCGCGAAGTACGGCTCGTCGAAGACCCGCAGCTCGGACTCCGAGACGACCAGCGCCACGGTGTCCGTACGCCGGGTGACCAGCGCGCGCGCAGCCCGGTTGGGCACGTAGCCCAGTTCCTGGATCGCCTGCAGCACGGCGTCACGGGCCTTCTCGCTCACCTTCGGTGAACCGTTGATGACCCGTGACACCGTTCCTCGGCCGACTCCGGCCAGGGCCGCGACCGCCTCAAGCGTCGGACGACGGTCGCCGTTCATGTGTTTCAGCCCCCCGTGGTGAATTCGCCGGCCTCTATTCTGTCGGACCGTTCAGGCCTCCGCGCCTGATGGTCCCGGCATACCAGAGAGCGCTCTCTTTGGGAACTCTAGTTTGCGTCTCATAGTCGACATGCACCAGTCCGAACCGCTTTCCGTACCCCCACGCCCACTCGAAGTTGTCCATCAGGGACCAGGCGAAGTAGCCCTCCAGCGGGATCCCCGCCTCGATCGCGGCGTGGCAGGTGCGCAGGTGGGCGTCGATGTAGTCCACCCGGTCGCGGTCGTGGACGACGCCGTCGGGTCCGACGATGTCGTCGAAGGCCGCGCCGTTCTCCGAGATGACCAGTGGGACACGCGGGTACTCGGCGGCCAGCCGCTGCAGGATCTCCAGCAGCCCCGAGTCGTCGATCTCCCAGCCCATGGCCGTCACGGGACGTCCGCCCTCGACGAACGAGACGTGCTCGCTGCCGACCCAGGGGGACCCGGTGTCGGTGGGCGCCGCCGCGGCCGACGCCGCGCCGCCGGGGGTACCGGAGACGGTGAAGCGGCTGTAGTAGTTGATCAGCAGCTTGTCCAGCGGCGTCGAGATGATCTCCATGTCCCCGTCCTGGACGAGCCCGGCCGGTCGGCCGAGGTCCTCCAGCACGTCGGCCGGGTACTCGCCCTTGAGCAGGGCGTCCAGGAAGAAGCGGTTCTGCAGCCCGTCGATGCGGCGGGCGGCGTCCTGGTCGGCCTCGGAGGCGGTCTGCGGCGTGATCGCGTACAGGTTGACGCAGCCGCCGATGACGGTCTCCGGGCGCTGGGCCCGCATGGCCTGCGCGGCCAGGCCGTGCGCGAGCAGCAGGTGGTGGGCGGCGTACACCGCCTTGTCGGGCTCGCGCCGCCCGGGGGCGTGCTCACCCGAGGCGTACCCGAGGAACGCCGAGCACCAGGGCTCGTTGACGGTGCTCCAGTTGCGGACCCGGTCGCCCAGCGCGTCGTGCACGGCCGCCGCGTAGTCGGCGAAGCGCTTCGACGTCTCCCGTGACGGCCAGCCGCCCGCGTCTTCCAGGGGCTGGGGCAGGTCCCAGTGATAGAGCGTCACCCACGGGTCGACGCCCCGGGAGAGGAGCTCGTCGACCAGGCGGCTGTAGAAGTCGACGCCCCTGAGGTTGACGGGGCCGTGCCCCTCGGGCTGGATCCGGGGCCAGGAGATGGAGAACCGGTACGCGCCGAGGCCGAGTTCGGCCATCAGCCGCACGTCGTCCCGGTAGCGGTTGTAGTGGTCGATGGCGACGTCGGCGTGCTCGCCGTTCACCACCCGGCCCGGCTGCTTGACAAAGGTGTCCCAGATGGAGATGCCGCGGCCATCCTCCGAGACGGCGCCTTCGATCTGGTAGGCGGAGGTGGCCGCGCCCCAGACGAAACCTGTCGGGAACACCAGATCCGAGGTCTGAATCTGCGTCTCTTGCGTGGTCACGCTTTAACCGCACCTTCCATGAGTCCGCCGACGATCTGACGGCCGAACGCGATGAAAACGATGAACAGGGGGAGGACCGATGCCGCGGTGCCGGTGAACAGCATCACGTAGTCGGTGCCGTGGGCCTGGTTGAGCGCCGCGATCGACGTCTGGACTACCGGGTTGTCCGGGTTCAGCACGATCAACGGCCACATGAACTCGTTCCAGGTCTGCATGAAGACCAGCAGTGCCAGCACGGCCATTCCCGGTCGTAGCGCCGGCAGGATGACGTTCGCGTAGATGCGCATGGTGGAGGCGCCGTCGACGCGGGCCGCCTCGACCAGTTCGTCCGGCACCGCCTGGGTGGCGTACTGGGTCATCATGAAGACCCCGAAGCCGTTGACCAGGAAGGGCAGGATCACCGCCTTCAGCTGGCCGGTCCAGCCGAGCGTGACCATGAGCTCGTACAGCGGCACGACGCCCATCTGCTGGAGCGGGACCATCATCGTCACCAGGATCAGGCCCAGCAGGATCTTGGCGCCCCGGAAGCGCAGCTTGGCGAAGGCGAAGCCGGCCAGGGTGGAGATGAGCACCACGGAGAGGGTCACGGTGACCGAGACGATGGCCGAGTTCACCAGGCCGGTCATGAAGTAGGCGTCCTCGGTGGCCAGGAGCCGCGAGACGTTCTCGCCGAGGTGGCCGCCGGGGAGCAGCGGCGGCGGTACGTCGATGGCCTCCTCGTTGGTCCGGGTGGCCATGATGAACATGTAGTAGATGGGGAACGCCGACAGCACGAGCGCGAAGGCCAGGACGACCTTCGTCAGCGGGCCGGCGTCCCAGATGCGGTTGCGCGCGGCCGGCTGGCCGGAAGACCGTCGTGAATGCGCCGGGGGCCGCCTGGACTGGATGGCCGTCACTTGGAACCCCCGATACGGCGGGTGAAGGAGTAGTTGATGAGCGTCCCGACCAGGATCAGTGCGAACAGCATCCACGCGGCGGCCGAGGCGTAGCCGAAGTCGAAGTCGCGGAACGCCTCCTTGACGATGAACATGGCCACGGTCTGGTACTGGCCGGTGGCGCCGCCGCTCATCGTCGGGTTGCCGTCGAACATGACCGGCTCGGTGAACAGCGTCAGGCCGCCGATGGTGGAGATGAACACGATGAAGATGAGCGTCGGGCGCAGCATCGGGATGGTGATCTGCCAGAACTGCCGCCTGGCCGTGGCGCCGTCGATGGAGGCGGCCTCGTAGAGATCCTTGGGGATGGTCTGCATGGCGGCCAGCAGGATGATCGCGTTGTAGCCGGTCCAGCGCCAGTCGATCATGGTGGAGATCGCGATCCACGCGGACCACTTCTCGTTCTGCCAGTTGATCGCGTCGGTTCCGAAGAGGCCCAGGAACCAGTTGATCATGCCGTAGTCACGCCCGTACAGCTGGGTGAAGACGACGGCGACGGCGACGACGGAGGTGATCAGCGGCAGCAGCACGCCGAGGCGGAAGAAGAGCCGTCCCCGGATGCGCTTGTTGAGCGCGTTGGCCAGCACGAGGGCGAGGACGAGCTGCGGGATCGTCGACATGACGAACATGCCGAGAGTGTTGATCACCGCGTTCCAGAAGGCCTCGTCGGTGATCAGCTCGATGTAGTTCTCGAGGCCGACGAAGGACTTGTCCCCGGCGAGCTCCCAGTCGTGCAGCGAGACCCAGAGGGTGTAGCCGAGCGGGAAGACGCCGAAGATCGCGAAGAGGAGGAAGTACGGGGAGACGAGGAAGTAGGGGGTCGCCCGGAGGTCGAACCGGGCCCATCCACCGCCTCGCTGCGGTCCGCGCGCCCCCGCCGACCGGCGGGGGCCGGGCTGTGGAGGGGCGGCCGGGGAGTCGACGTGCAGTGTCATCAACGGAGCCTTTCAGCGGGGGCAGGCGACCGGCCCGGCGGCGGGATCACCGCCGCCGGGCCGGTGCGGGTCGGTACGGGGATCAGCCCGCTGCCTTGACGCCGGCCTCGACGAACTTGGTCCAGGCCTGGTCATAGGGGACCGAACCCTGGTCCATGCCCTCGAGGACCTTCTCCACCGCGGTCTTGACCTGGGCGTGCTTCTCGCCGAGGAAGACGGGAAGCAGGTCCTTGACCGACGCGCCGAAGATCTGGCCGGTCGGCGCGTCGTTGAAGAACGGGTTCTTCAGGTCGGCGACCGCCGGGTCCTGCTGCGCCGGGATGGAGCTCGGGAAGGCCGCCGCCTCCTGGAAGGCCATGACGTGGCCCTCCTTGCCGGTGAGGTAGTTCAGGACCTCGGCGGCCTCCTTGGGGTGCTTGCTCTGCTTGGGAACCGCGAGGTAGGAACCGCCCCAGTTGCCCGCACCGCCGGGCACGGACGCGACGTCCCACTTGCCCTTGTTGTCGTCACCGGCCGCACCGGAGACCACACCGAGCATCCAGGCCGGGCAGCCCATGGTCGCGAAGCCGCCCTTCTTGATCGCGGCGTTCCACGGCGGGGTGAAGGAGGCGAGCTTGGCGGTCAGGCCCGCCTCGCTGAAGTCCTTCACCGTGTCGAAGGAGGTCTTGATGGCGGGGTTGCTCTCAAGGACGAGCTGGTTGCTCTTGTCGAAGTAGGCGATGTTGCCGTTCTTCGGCGCCTCCTGCGACAGGATCACGTTGTAGAGCGTGTTCGGGCCGTCGAGGAACTTGGGGTCGCTCTTGCCGGGGTTGGCGGCCTTGAACTTCTCGCCGATCGCCTTGAAGGCGTTCCAGTCCGGCCAGAGCTTGCCGACCTCGTCGCGCTCGGTGGGCAGGCCCGCCTTCTCGAACAGGTCCTTGCGGTAGCACATGGTCATGCCGCCGATGTCGGTGCCGAGAGCGAAGAGCTTGTTGTCGGCGTTGATGCCGTTGTCCCACTTGGCCGCGGGGAAGTCGGCCTTGCGGCTCTCCAGCCCGTACTCGGCCAGGTCGGTGAAGAACTGCGGGCGGGCCTTCATGAGGCCCATCGCGCCCTCGTCCAGGGCGATGATGTCGGCCGCGCCGCTGCCGGCCTGCAGGCGCTGGAGCAGTTGCGGGAGGTAGACGTCCTCGAACCGGTCGGTCAGGTTCTGGTACTTGACCTGGATGTTCGGGTGTGCCGCGTTCCAGGTCTCCACGGCCTTGTCGTAGCCGAAGTTCTCGCCGCCGCCGAAGGTGTGCACGGTGATGGTCACCGGCTCGGCCGCGGCGGAGGCACCGCCGTCGCCCGCGGCGGGCTTGGCGGGCTCGCTGGAACTGCACGAGGTGATGGCCAGGGCGGTGGCCGCCATGACCGCTACGGCGGCGAGCTTGCCGTGCCGCTTGTCGTTCAACATTTCCGGACCCCTCTCAGGTGGTCGCCCGAATCATTGGGAGGTGACACCGGGGGCCGGTCCCCGACAAACACGGCCTCGCGGTGCGGTAGTTCCTCAATGTGCTTTGGGAGCGCTCCCACGAAGAGTGGACGATGGGCAACCGGGACGTCAATATGCCGAAACTCAACCGTTACATCTGACTGGTTTGCGGGGGACTAAGAGCTTGAAAAGGTGATATACCTCGCATGAGGGCATTTGGGAGCGCTCCCATCCCACGGACATACAGTCGGGGCATTAGTGCCCGGGTCAGGCGGCAGGGCGCCGGGGGCGGAACGCCGTCAGGGGCGCCGCTCGGTCGAGCGGCGCCCCTGACGGCGTTCGAGCCGTCCGGTGGTCGCCGGACGGCGCGCACCGCCTGGATCGGGCGGGTCCAGGCGGTGCGGAGTGGCCGCGTCACCGGGGGACGGCGCGGGCGAGGGGTGGATCAGTCGGCGTAGACCGGGTAGCCGTAACCCACGACCTGCGAGGTGGGCCGGACGCGCTGCTCGACGTTGCCGTTGCCGGTGTTACCCTCGATCGTGGTGATCGTGCCGTCTCCGTTGTCCTTCTTCACGAAGCCGACGTGGTCGATGCCGTCGAGGTCCTTGCCACCGGCCCAGTCGAAGTAGACGACGGCGCCGGGGGTGGGGGTGGTGCCCCAGTGCTGGTTGTTCTTGAACCACTTGGCGTGGGTGACGGTGTAGGCGTCCCAGCCCATCGTGGGCCGGATGCCGGCCATCTCGCCGACCCAGGAGACGAACATCGCGCACCAGGGGGCGTTGGCGTAGCCCTGGATGCTGCCGCCGTCACGGGCGACGGTCTCCTTGGCGCGCGGGGAGGACATGTACCACGAGTGGAACTTGGTCCCGCCGCCCTGGGAGTTCTCGCGGACGCCGATCTGCTTGGCGGCGAGGTCCAGGACCTGTGCGGCGGAGACCTTGGGCAGCCTCTCGGCCGCGATCTCGAGCGGGGTGCTCGCGGGCCTGTTCTGCGAGACCTCGGAGACCTTCGCGTCGGCGGGCGGCGTGTTCAGGGCGGGACGGCTGTCGGCCAGGGCGGCGGAGCCCACGGAGCCGGTCGCCAGGACGACGCAGGCGCCCAGGAGGGCGCTCGCCACGCGGGGGGCGCTGAGGGTGGGGGTGAGGCGGTGCTTGGTCATACCGGGGTCGACTCCTTGCTTCGCTTCCATACCGCCTACCGGGTTAGCTGACGGGTTCGGGCTGGGAAGTGCCCTACGGCGCGAGAACGCGCTGATTCACCCCAGGAACGTGGTTCCCCGGTTCCGCAGACTTCGCGGATTCGGCGGCCGTGCTCACCGCGGGCGGAGGGGCTCCGCCCAGGTGGAACACGGTCGGGCAATGTGACGGCAATGCTTAGACCTATACAGACCCAGACATTTGCCACGAACAGGACGAACGTACGTCACTCGGACAGACGATTACAAGTAGGACACATTGCCCTGACTTGGTAGTACGTCCAGATCGAGGGGGTAGGACGGGGGGTCGCTTGGCCCGGGGAGGGGGTGGGGTGCGCCCGTCCTCCGGCCGGCCGCCGCGGCCGGGGTCGCGATCTCGCCGCGGGCGGAATCCCCTGTTCCCTCGGCGATCCGGGCGAGTGGTACCCGCTGATGGATCGCCTGACCTGGGATGATATGTCGTGATCCGAGAGGCTCGCCGGCGAGAGCGTTCGACTCCAATTACTTAGAACAAACATTCGATGGTAAAAAGTATGGAGCGAGTGCGTCCCTCTACCCCAAAAGCCCGAACGAGGCTCGGCGACCGCCGGTGGGAGGGCGAGCCCTCGGCTCCCAGCCGGATCGGGAGCCGGCCGTGTCCTCGACGGGCTTCCGATGACGAACTCCCGATCCGGTGATACGCCGGCGCCTTGATGTCCTGAGGTTCGGAAAGGCCGCGCGAGCACGCGTGGGCGGCTGTTCACCCGTGGTTCCCCGGCGCTTAAGGCCACCGGGTTAGCTTGGGTCAGTCGTGAACGGGTCATCACCCGGCGTGGAGGACGGTCGAGACCACGCGCGGGATCAGGGTTCGGCCATCGCCTGGGTGGAATCCCCGCTGCAGATGCTCTGCGCCGTGGAGGCCCACCACGCGGGGCTGCTCGGTGCCCGCAGCCACCTCGTGCCCAGGGCGAGCCTCCGCCCGCTGGCCGCCACCGGGCGCGAGCTCGGGCGTCTCACCCTGCCGCCGGGCCTGGAGCTCACCGCCGCGCGGCCGGACATGCCCAGGCCGCGCCGGGGCGTGACCTGGGTGGTGGGCGACGCATTCTCCGGCAAGGTCCAGTTCCGCTGGCTCACCGGGCGTCCCGGTCGCATCGTGATCGTCGACGACGGGCTGGCCACCATCAGGCTTCTGGAACTGCTCGTCGGCCACGTGGGTACGCCCCTGCTGAGGGCCCGGGGGAAAGCGGGACGGCTCAGAACCGCCCTCGGCGCGGCGGCCGGGCTCAGGTTGCGCGCCGCGGCCCGCTCGGGGCGGCTGTCGATCTTCACGGCGCTGCCCGTTCCGGCGGACCTGGCGAAGGCCGTACGGGCGAGAGGGGCCGAGCTGGTCACCCACGACTTCGCCTGGCTGCGGTCGCAGCCGCTGCGCGTGCCCCGTCCCAAGGAGCTCACGGTCGTCCTCGGCACCTCGCTGGTCCGCAACGGCCTGATCCACCGCGACCACTACCTCGGCTGGCTGGCCGCTCTCGGCTCGGCCGGGCCGGTGGCCTACTTCCCGCACCGCAGGGAGGACCCCCACGATCTCGTCAGGGTCGGGGAGCAGCCCGGCATCACCGTCTACGGCGGCGGGGTCCCCGCCGAGATGACCCTGCGCGGGCTGGCCGCCGGGCAGCGGGTACTGAGCCTGCCGTCCACCGCGGTCACCTCCCTGCGGGTCCTGCTCTCGGCCAGGGGCGTCCCGGTCGAGACGGTGGACGTCCCGGACGAGTGGTGGACGGGGGAGGCGGCCCCCTCGCTCCGCTCCCACCTGTCGATGTTCGCCCATCACGACACGGGAGCCACCGGGGCATGACCTCGTGAACTCGTGACCCCGCGGCCGGAGGCCGGCGGCGTGCCGCCCAGGGACGCGAGCCGTGCCGGGTCCGCCCATGTGAAATCGGATATGAAGCGGGGGATTCCCGTTGGAGGTTCTCGTTGAAGGTCCTGGCCGTGGCCGACTCTGACTCCTACCTGAAGTGGGCGGCCTGCCTGCTGCGGGACCTGCCCTCGGGATGCACGAGGGAGCTGGCGGTCATCCGCACCCCCATCACCCCGTCCCCGGGGCAGATCAGTGCCGCGGTCGCGGGCTCGGCGGCGGATCCGCCCGTGCTCTCGGCCCGCGCGCTGCGCCGGGCCGCCGAGCGGTTCGGGCCCGACGTGGTGCTCGCCGCCTGCACGGGGCCCGTGGTGGACGTGCTGGTCGGCGAGGTGCTGGCCGGGTTGCGGCCGCGGCCGGTGTTCGTCTCGGGCCTGCCGGGCATCTCCGTCCCCGCCACCGAGAAGGCCTGGCTGTTCCGCAGCGGATGCGAGCTGTTCGTGCTGCACAGCGGGCGGGAGGTCGAGGAGTTCTCGGCGATGGGCCGCGAGCTGGGCGGGGGCGGCCAGGTGGGGCTGGCCCGGCTGCCGTTTCTGCGAGGTCAGGAGGAGGTCGCCCGCATCGGGCCGCGGGACCGGGTGGTGTTCGCCACCCAGGCCAAGGTGCCCAGGCGGAGGCAGGAGCGCGAGAGCGTCCTGCTCGCCCTGGCCGAGCTGGCCGGGCGGCGGCCGGATCTGGACGTCGTCGTCAAGCTCCGTGCCCTGGACGGCGAGCGGCAGACCCACAACGAGCGTCACCACTACCAGCGCCTGTGGCAGTCGCTCGTGGCGGAGGGCAGGGTGCGCGCCGGGACCGTGCGTTTCGCGGCGGGGCCCATGCACGAGCACCTGGCCCACGCGGCCGGGTTCGTCACCGTCAGCTCGACCGCCGCGCTGGAGGCGATCGCCCAGCAGGTGCCCCTGCTGGTGCTGTCGGACTTCGGGGTGGGCGCCGAGATGATCAACCTGGTCTTCGAGGGCAGCGGCCTGCTCGGCACCCTCGACGATCTTTCCGCGGGGCGCTTCCTGGAGCCGGACGCCGCCTGGTGCAGGGACAACTACTTCCATCCCGGTGACGAGAGCGACTGGGTCTCACGGATGGTCTCCCTGGTCGGGCAGGCACGCTCGGGGCGCCTCGTCCCTGCCAGGTCCCTGCTCGACGGCCCCGAGTACGCCGCCGCCCGCCGTCGCGCCCGGATGCGCGTGGAGGTCCCGCCGAACGTGCTGCGCGCCGGCTACCGCGCCAAGCGCCGGATGCGCCGCTACCTGAGGGCGCTGGGCTAGCCGTACGGCCCGGAGAGGTCAGGTGCGCGGCCGGCGGGTGGTCGGCCGTTGAGGGCGGTGTGGCCGCGGTGATGACCGTGGTCGTGTGGCCGCCGCGGAAGTGCTCGGTGGTGTTCGGTCTCCGAGGCCGGGTCGCCGGGTCGCCGGAGCGGCGGTGGCCGTCGGAGGCGAGGGCGGTGGCGTGCTGCCCGGCGGCCCGGTAGTGGCCGCGCGGCGGGTACGGCCCGCGAGACGGCGGTTCGCGGGCCTCGCCGTGCCGGCGGGGGCAGGGTTTCCGGCGGGAATTCGCGCCGCCCGATTGTGCGGCACGGGTCCGCAAGATTAAGTTAGGTCAGGCTAACCAAACTTTATTTAGGTTAGCCTACCCGAATAATAATCTGCCCTGTGGTCGCCCGGAGGTCTCCAGATGTCCCAGCGTCCTTCCCCCTCCCCCCGGTGGGCCGGCGGAGGTTCCTTCGGGGGAAGCGGCCGTCGGCGCGGGCCTTCTCCGCACCGCCTGTGGAGCCACGACCGCCGACGCTGCTTCGGCCTCCTCGCGGAGCGCGACCGTACCCCGGCCCGTCCACGCCATCGAGCAAGCAAAGGACACCTCACTTCATGCTGACGATCGACGATCTCCGGCAGATGGCCACCGAGTTGCTCGGTCCAGGCACCACCCCGCCAGGCGACCACGAGGATCTGATCGCCTTCGGACTGGACTCGATCCGATTCATGCAGATCGCCAACCGCTGCCGGCAAGCCGGCTTGACCGTCGGCTTCGGCGACCTGGCCCGTACCCCCACCCTGGCCGAATGGGCACGCCTGATCGCTCCCTCGCCCGGCTCCGCCTCCGAACCCGAGCCCGAATCCGGACCGGCCCCGGTGCTCGTGGACGCGAGCGATGCGTTCCCGCTGGCCTCGATGCAGCACGCCTACTGGGTCGGCCGGGGCGGATCGGCCGACCTCGGCGCGGTCGCCGCCCATCTCTACACCGAGTTCGACGGCCACGGCGTCGACCCGGCCAGGCTCGGTGCCGCGGTCGCCGCGCTGGCCGACCGGCACCCGATGCTGCGCGCCCGCATCACCGACGACGGCCGGCAGGTGATCGAAGCATGGAGCCGAGGGGAGGAGCTGGAGGTTCTCGACCTGCGCGAGGCCCCTCCGCAGGAAGCCGAACGCCGCCTGGCGGAACTGCGCGACCAGCTCTCCCACCAGCTCCTCGACGTGGCCGCCGGGCGCATGTTCGACATCAGGATCACCCTGCTGCCCGGCGGCGGCACCCGGGTACACGTGGACGTCGACATGCTCGCCGCCGACGCCCGCAGCTACCGGGTGCTGCTGTCCGACCTGGTCGCCCTGTACCGGGACCCCGCCGCGCGGCTTCCCGAGATCGGCTGCACCTTCGCCGGCTACCAGGCGGTCCGCAGCGCCCAGCGCCCGGCCGAGCGCGACGTCACCTGGTGGCGCGAGCGGGTGCCGAACCTGCCCGGTGCGCCGGCCCTGCCCCTGCGCGCCGACTCCGCGGAGCCCGACCGGGTCACCCGGCTGCACCACTGGCTCTCTCCGGCCGAGCGCGACCGGATCACCACCTTGGCGCGCGCCCGTGGCCTCACCCCCGCGGTCGCCGTGGCGACCGTGTTCGCCGAGGTCGTCGGGGCCTGGAGCGGTGAACCGCGGTTCCTGCTCAACGTGCCGCTGTTCGACCGCCGTCCGCTGCACCCGGATGTGGACAACCTGGTCGGTGACTTCACCAGCTCGATCATGCTGGAGGTGGACCTGACCGAGCGGCGCACCTTCGCGCAGCGGGCCGCCCAGGTCCAGGAACGCATGCACGAGGCCGCGGCGCACTCCTCCTACACGGGGCTGGACGTCCTGCGCGACCTGGCCCGCGAGCAGGGCGCGCCGGTGCTGGCCTCCGTGGTGTTCACCAGCGCCCTGGATCTGGGCGAGTTGTTCGGCCCCGAGGTCGAATCCTGCCTGGGCGAGTCGGTGTGGATCGTCTCCCAAGGGCCGCAGGTGCTGCTCGACGCGCAGATCACCGAGTTCCACGGCGGGCTGCTCGCCAACTGGGACGTACGCGCCGGGGCGTTTCCCGACAATCTGCCCGAGGACATGTTCGCCGCCTTCCGCACGCTGCTGGCCAGGATCGGCGACCCCGAAGCCTGGGACGAGCCCGTCGGGCCACTGCTGCCCGCCGCCGCCCTGAAGGTCCGGGCCGAGACCAACGACACCGACGGTCCCCTGCCCACCCTCCCGCTGCACCGGCTCTTCTTCGACCAGGCCGCCCGCACCCCGCAGGCGCCCGCCCTGCTCGGCCCCGGAGGGCCGGTCGGCTACGGCGAGCTGGCGGAACAGGCCCTGCGGGTGGCGGGGGCGCTCCGCGCGCACGGCGTACGCGACGGCGACCCGGTCGCGATCCGCCTGCCCAAGGGCCCCGAACAGGTGGTGGCCGTCCTCGGCGTGCTCGCCGCCGGGGGCCACTACGTGCCGATCGGCGTCGAGCAGCCGCAGGCCAGAGCCGAACGGATCACCGTCCGGGCCGGGGCCGCCGTGGTACTCGGCCAGAGCCTGCCCTACCGGGACGCGGTGAGCTGGCCGGAGCCGCTGGCCGAGCCGGCCGCGACCGCACCCGAGGCGATCGCCTACGTGCTGTTCACCTCGGGATCGACCGGCGAGCCGAAGGGCGTGGAGGTCTCCCACCTGGCCGCCGCCAACACCGTCGCCGATCTCGCCGACAGGTTCGCTCTAGGCCCGGCCGACCGGACGCTCGCGCTGTCGGCGCTCGACTTCGACCTGTCGGTCTTCGACATCTTCGCGCCGCTGTCCACCGGCGGCGCCGTGGTCACCATCGGGGAGGAGGCTCGCCGTGACGCCGCCTCCTGGGTGCGGGAGGTGCGCGCGCACCAGGTGAGCGTGCTCAACTGCGTGCCGAGCCTGCTCGACATGCTGCTGACGGCCGCCGAACGCGACCCGCTCGGCCCGAGCCCGCGTGCGGTCCTGCTCGGCGGCGACCGGGTCGGCGTCGACCTGCCGGCCCGGCTCGCCGCCCAGGTGCCCGGCTGCCGCTTCGCCGGTCTGGGCGGCACCACCGAGACCGCGATCCACTCCACCTTCCAGGAGGTCACCGCAGGCCGCGTCCCCGTCGGCTGGACCAGCGTCCCGTACGGCACGCCGCTGCGGAACGTGCGCTGCCGGGTGGTCGACGCCCAAGGCCGGGACTGCCCCGACTGGGTGCCCGGGGAACTGTGGATCGGCGGCGCGGGCGTGGCGGACGGCTACCGCGGCGACCCCGAGCGCACCGCCGACCGGTTCGTCTCCCTGGGCGGTGTGCGCTGGTATCGCACCGGTGACCGGGCCAGGTACTGGCAGGACGGCACGATCGAGTTCCTCGGCCGCGCCGACCACCAGGTGAAGATCCGTGGTTTCCGGATCGAACTCGGCGAGGTCGAGGCGGCCCTGGGCGCCCACCCCGCCGTGCGCCAGGCCACCGCCCTGGTCCTCAGGACCGGCGCACCGCGGCTGCACGCCGTCGTGGCCGCGGCCGGCGGCCTCACCGAGGAGGAGATCACAGCGCACGCGGCCGAACGGCTGCCCGCGCACATGATCCCGGACCGGGTGGTCGTCGTCGACGCGCTGCCGCTGACCGGCAACGGCAAGGTGGACCGCCGTGCGCTGGCCGCCCTGGTCACCGCCCGGGCGCAGGCCCCCGGGCAGGCCGAGCCGGTCACCGCGCTGGAACGGGTGGTCGCCCTCGTCTGGGCTCGGGCGCTCGGGCTGGAGAAGGTGGGCAGAGACGACGACTACTTCCTGCTCGGCGGCGACTCGGTGCTGGCCACCGTGATCGTCGGCAGACTACGGGACGCGCTGGACACCGACGCGGTCTCGGTTCACGACGTCCTGCGGCACCCGACGGTGGCGCGGCTGGCCGCCCAGGTCCATGACGACCGCACCGCTCAGGTCGCCGAGATCTACCTGGAGATCGAGGCGATGACCGACGACGAGCTCGACGGTGAGTTCGACGGTGAGCCGGGCGTCGGGGAGACGGGGGCGAGCCGTAGCTGATCTGGGACCGGTGGCCCGGAGGCGCCCCGACACGGTGCCTCCGGCTCAGGGGGACGTTCTCGACAGGCGGCTGCGGAGCCTGCCGAGAGGGCTCCGTTCCCGGGGGGCGGCGACCGGGGCGGGGGCCGGGGCGGTGATCAGCTCCAGGGCGGTGAGCCGCCGGTGCTTGAAGTAGCGGTCGGGACCGCAGGTCCGGAGGTAGGCCGCGGCCTGCTCGCGCAGCCCCGGATACGCCTCGCTCCGCATGCAGTAGCCGACCGCGCCCACCAGGGCGGAGAGGTCCACCGGCGGGGGTTCCCACAGCGAACCGTCCGTCGACAGGCGGGGCAGCAGGGCGTCGGTGATGGTCGCCGGGATCCGGTTGCTGTTCTCGTACGGGGAGAGCCGCTCCAGGATCAGCTCGCCGCCCACCGTCGCCACCGGGAGTCCGAAGTACCGTCCGGCGGTGATCAGAGCGGTGGAGAAGCAGCCGACCACGAGCTCGGGCCCGCGGGTGGCGAAGCACGACTCCGCCGGGACGGTCTCCGCCACCACGTCCAGCTCGACGCCCAGCTCGGCGGCCGTCTCGCGCAGCCGCCGGGCGTGCCGCCGCCCGGCGGCCGGGTGCGGCTTGAACAGCACGCGCGAAAACCCCCGGGCGACGAGGCCGCGCAGCATGTCGGCGTGGAGCTCCGCCTCCTCCTCGGAGGTGAGGATGCCGAGGGCGGACAGGTACTGGCCGAGGATCATCGCCCGGCCCGAGGGCGGGTCGTCGGCCCGATGGCCGACCACGTCGAGGAAGGCCCGGTCGGGAAGAGGTTCGGCGGGCACCCCGTACTCGGAGAGCAGCAGCGGCCGAAGACCGGGCACCAGGTCGAGATGGAGCAGGCGGGTGATCCGCCCGTGGATCTCCTGCGGCAGCGGGTCGCGGGTCGGGCCGTAGCTCATCAGGCCGTCGGAGTAGACCGAGATCGGGCAGTCCCTGACCAGCCCGGCCAGCGTCCTGGCAGGGGGAACCACGACGGATTCCAGAACCAGCTCGGCGGGCCCGGCCCCCAGGGACAGGTGCGAGCGGAGCAGGCGGCCCAGCATCGGCACCTCGACGACGCGTGCCTTCCAGTCCGCCGGATGCAGCGGGGCCACGATCTCGTTCCACGAGTGGATCTCGTCGAAGCGCGGACGCAGCGTGGCGAAGCCCGGGGTCTCGTCCAGAGCCGGGGTGATCTCCGGGATGGCCGCGTTGTTGGAGACCAGCAGGATCCGGCGCCCCCGGCGGGGACCGAAACGGCCGTCGTCGATCGCCGCCGCCAGCGTCATCGCGCCGAACAGGGTCGAGGCGTAGAACAGCTGCGTCATCGGCGCTCCAGGAGATCGAACAGGATCTGATCGCGTTCGGGGTCCAGGGCGGTCCCGGCGAGCAGGTCGGCGGGGAACCGCCTCAGCGCCGTGGCACCGCGCTCCTCGAAGCGGGCTCGAAGCTCGGGGGAGAGGCGCTCGCCCAGCTCCAGGTGGTGGGCCAGCAACGCGCGGAAGGTACGCACCGCCTTGGGCACGAACTCCTCCTCCAGGTCCGCGAAGACCAGGTCGAAGGCGTCGAAGAAGTGCAGTTGCCTGGCGTCGCCGGTCCGCGTCAGCGAGCCCGCCACCATCCGCCGGTAGAACAGCCCGGCCAGTGACACCACCGCGAACGAATCCGCGTCGCGGTGCAGCCGCCAGATCCACGGCCTGTCCTCGGCGGTGTGCAGGTGCCCTGGGAAGGTCAGCAGGTCGCCGAGGTCCCGGCGGTAGATTCCGGCCCAGGCGTAGGGGTAGTCCACCATGGTCTTGGCGTGATCGGGCAGGATGTGGTCGCGCGGCTTCAGCACCACCTCGCGGGTGGCGAGCGGGGCCCGGTGGATCGTCCGCTTGCGGCCCTCCACCTGTACGTGGTCGACCCGGACGAAGTCGCAGTCCAGCCGCTCGATCGCGCCGACCAGGTCCCCGAGATATCCGGGCGCGAGCCAGTCGTCGCCGTCCATGAACGTCAGGTAGCGGCCGGAGGCCAGGGAGATCCCGAGGTTACGCGCGTCGGCCAGTCCGACCGGGGCGTCGTTGCGGACCACCACCAGACCGGGCAGATCACGGCAGAAGTCCTCGATGATCTGCCCGGTGGCGTCCACCGACCCGTCGTCCACCACGATGAACTCGAAGTCCCGCCGCGCGTTCCTGGCCAGCGACGCCAAGGCGTCCCCGACGTAGCTCTCCGCGTCCCGCACCGGAACCACCACCGACAACTTGATCAACTTCGCCCTCCCATCCCGAACTCAGATGAACGAACCAAGAGGCCCATGTCGAACCCCCTCGCCTTGTCCTCCGGGGGACTCCCCGTGAGGCCGCGCCGGCGACCGGACCGAGGAGCCCTCTGGGGGCGTGCCCCAAGCTCCCCCTTGAGGGACTCCCCGTGAGGCCGCGCCGGCGACTGGACCGAGGAGAGCGGGGTCGCGAGGAACGAGCGGCCCCGGTCGACGAGGGAAGGAGCCGGACAAGAGCGGCCTCACCGCGACGCGCAGCGTCGCAGTCAACACAGCGTCGCCATCGACACAGCGTCGCCATTCACACACCAACGCGGCGGAGACGGGACTTGGGCGCCTGCTCGCCCGGGAAGACCCGCTTGACGCCGTCGCCCAGGGCGGTCTCGATGATGCGGATGTCACGGACCAGGTGCTCAAGCCCGGCGGGCTCCAGCGAGGCGGCGTGGTCGGAGCCCCACATGGTGCGGTCGAGCGTGATGTGCCGCTCCACGGTCACCGCGCCCAGGGTCACCGCGGCGAGCGAGATCTGCAGGCCGCGCTCGTGGCCCGAGTAGCCGACCGGCACGCCGTACCGCTCCTGGAGTGTGGTGATCGTGCGGAGGTTGGCCTCCTCGGGGGGAAGGGGGTAGGTGGAGGTGGCGTGCATCAGCACCAGCTTGGAGGTGCCGAGCAGCTCCACCGCCCGGTCGATCTCCTCCAGTGTGGACATGCCGGTGGACAGGATGATCGGCTTGCCGGTCGCGGCGAGCGCGCGGAGCAGCTCCAGGTCGGTCACGCTCGCCGAGGCGACCTTGTGGGTGACCACGTCCATGGACTCCAGGAAGTCAACGGACGGTACGTCCCACGGCGAGGCGAACCAGTGCAGACCCCGCTTCCGGCAGTGCTCGGCGATCTGGGAGTACTCGTCCAGGCCGAACTCGGTCCTGAGCTTGTACTCCATGTAGGTCATCTCGCCCCACGGCGTCTGCCGGATCTGGTCGCGCTGCTCCAGCGGCACGCAGATCTCCGGTGTGCGCTTCTGGAACTTGACGGCCTGACAGCCCGCCTCGGCCGCCACGTCGATGAGCCGACGCGCGATGTCCAGGTCGCCGTTGTGGTTGATGCCGATCTCACCGATCACGTAGACCGGCTGTCCGGCGCCGATCAGCGCGTCGCCGATCTGGACGGGCCTGGCGACCGGGGCGAGCCTCAGTTCGGCGCGGGGCGGGGTCCCTCCGGTGACCTTCTCGTCCGCCGGGCGGGCCGCGAGGACCCGGTCGCACAGCTCCCGTACGGCCCCGGCCCCGCCGGGCCTGGTCAGCACGGTCCTGGCGGCGGCGCGGACCTTCGGGTGGGCGTCGGGGACGGTGACGGGCCAGCCGACGTCGCTCATCGGGCCCAGGTCGTTGACGTCGTTGCCGACGTAGGCGACGCGGGCCGGGTCGATTCCCTCGATGGCCAGCCAGTCGCGCAGCACGGTCCGCTTGTCGGTCAGGCCCTGCAGGACGGGCACGCCGAGCTTGCGGGCGCGGGCCGCGACCACCGGGTTGTGCTCGGTGGACATGATCATCAATTTGACGCCGGAGCTGCGCAGCAGTGAGATGCCCATGCCGTCGGAGCGGCTGACCGCGACCATCTCGCGGCCGTCCTGGTCGACGTAGGCCCGGTCGTCGGTGTGCACGCCGTCGAAGTCGGTGATCACCGCGTCCACGTCGATCGGCTCGGGCCGGTCCACGAACGGTGCCAGCGCCCGTACGATCTCCAGGTCCTCGGGGGTGTCCACCTCGACGGCGTGGTGAGGGGAGACCCGCTGCACGGCGACGGCGCCGAAGAAGCGGTGGCCGTGCTCGCGCAGACCCTCGGCGCGCATCACGTAGAAGGCGCCGGTCTCGCGGAACTGCGGTTCGCGGTCCTGGCGGCGCGGCCGGTGGGAGGGGTCGTGGTTGACGCCCGCGCCGTTCACGCTCCACAGGAACTCGTGCGTCTCCAGCCCGGAGAACACCACGTCGGCGCTGCCGTCCAGGACCTTGGCGATGGCACCGTCCAGATCGGCGGGGTCGATGAACGCGCTGGTGCACTGCACCAGGATGACCACGTCGGGGACGTCGGGGGTGTGGTCGAGCGCGTGCAGCACCGCGGACTCGCTGGAGGCGGTCCCGCCGCTCAGCTCCTCCGGCCGGTCGATCACGGTCGCGCCCGCGGCGCGGGCCACCTCGGCGATCCCGGCGTGGTCGGTGCTGACCACGACCTCGTCGACCAGCTTGGCCCGCACACAGGCCCGTACCGCGCGGGCGACCAGGGGACTGCCGCCCACCGGGGCCAGGTTCTTCAGGGGAACGCCCACCGAACCTCCGCGGGCGGGGACAACGGCCAGGACTCGCAAGGTGGCTCCTCGTGACATACGACAAACGCCCCTGAACTGGGGTGTTTGACGAACGCTAGTCACGGGGGTGACCGGCCAGGGGTGCCTGAGCTGAACGCCCAGAGTCATCAGCCTTAACTTTCGGCGCCCCGGCACCCGGGTGGGCACACCTCCGAGAAGGTGTCCCAGGTCGTCAGGGAGCGGCGCCGATGGAGCCCATCAGCATGGGGAGCGCGCGTTCGAGGCCGCGGCTCCAGTAGGGCCAGCTGTGGGTACCGGGACCGTAGAAGTCGACGGTCACGTCGACGCCGTTGGCCCTGGCCCGCTCGGCGAAGGTCACGGCCTGGCCGAGCAGGGCGGCCTCGCCCTCGTCGCGCTGCTCGGAGGCGCCGTCCAGCGGGCCGGGGGAGCCGTCGCCGCTGGAGACGAAGAGCCGTACCCCGCGCAGCGCGCCGGTGAGATCGGCAGGGTTGTGGGCGGCCCACTCGGGGTCTCGCGGGGGACCCCAGAGCTTCGCGGAGTCCTCACCGTTCCGGTCGAGCAGCCAGTCGACGCCGCCGTTGCCGTCGCGGGTGTGCAGCACCCCGGAGAAGGAGGCGGCCGCCTGGAACATGCCGGGATGGCGGGCCGCGTACGACATGGCCCCGAACCCGCCCATGGACAGTCCCGCCACCGCCCGCCGGTCCCCGGCGCCGTAGTCGCGCTCCAGGATCCGCCGTACCTCGGTGAGGTGGAAGGTCTCCCAGCCGGGGCCGTCGCGCCAGTCGGAGTAGAAGCCGACGGCGCCGCCCTCGGGGATGACCACGATCGCCCGATAGCCGGAGGTGAGGCTCGCGGCCTCCCCCTTGGTGACCCAGGTGTCGTAGTCGGACTGGCAGCAGCCGTTCAGCAGGTACAGCACCGGCCACGGACCCGAGTCCGGCGTCCAGCCCTCGGGCAGCAGGACCCGGACCATGCCCTCGCGGCCGAGCGCGGTGGAGGTCACGGTGAGCTCGTGGTCGCGGCCGCCCAGCTTCTTCACCGCGACGGCGGGGGTTCGCGAGGACCCGCTGTCACGGCTGCCGGGCGAGGACGGCGGCAGCAGTGCCATCAGCACCGCCACGACCGCCACGGCGGCCAGCAGGAACACTCCCAGACGTACAGCTGTGCGGTTCACGCCGCCAATACTCCCGCTTCCCGCCGATCACGTGAAGCCCACTCGACGCGTCGAGAGCCGGTGGGACGGACAAAGTTCCCCGCGAACGGGGGCACAGGCCACTTTTGCGACGGGCAGCGGCGGCGGGTACGTCATGATCCACCGGGCCGTCCGGCGCCGGCTCAGAGAACCGGGCCCGATGGAGCGTTCCGGTCAGGGGAGGCCCATCGGGCCCGAGTGGACGCGCGGACCACGAGTTCGGGCTGGAAGAGGTACTCGGCGGCCCTGGCGGGGCGCCCCTTGATCTCGTCGAGCAGGGCGCGTACGGCCGCGACCCCCATGGCCTGCACCGGCTGGCGGACCGTGGTGAGCGGCGGGTCGGTGAAGGACATGAGCGGGGAGTCGTCGGCGCCCACGACCGAGACGTCCTCGGGCACCCGCAGACCGTGCCGCCGTACCGCGCGCACCGCGCCCAGCGCCATCAGGTCGCTGCCGCAGACCAGGGCGGTGGCGCCCCGCCGCACCAGCAGGGACGCGGCGCTCTGACCGCCCTCGACGTCAAAGGGCGACAGTTCGACCAGGTCGTCGGTGTCGTGCCCCAGGCCGAGTTCCCGCAGCGAGGCACGGAATCCGGCGAGCCGCCGCTGGACCGTGGAGTAGCGCAACGGGCCGCTGAGGAACCCGATGCGACGGTGGCCCAGTTCGACGAGGTGGCGCGCGGCGATACGGCCCGCGGTGACGTCGTCGCAGGAGACGCAGGGAACGCCGAGGCCCGGGATGTCACCGTTGACGAACACGATGGGCAGTCGCCGCCGCCTGAGGCCGTGGTAGCGGGAGCGGTCGATGGTCGTGTCGGCGTGCAGCCCGGAGACGAAGAGAATGCCGGAGACGCCACGGTCCAGCAGCATCCCGACGTATTCGTCCTCACCGGCCCCCTCGGGGGTCTGTGTGCACAGGACCGCGGTGTACCCGTGGCGTGCCAGTCCCGTCTCGATCACCTGGGCGAAGAACGGGAAAACCGGATTCTGTAACTCGGCGGTGATCAGCCCGACCAGCCCTGAGCTTCGCGGGCGCAACCCGTTCGGACGCTCGTAACCGAGCACGTCCATGGCGGTGAGCACCGCGCTCCTGGCCCTCGGGCTCACTCCGGGGCGCTCGTTGAGCACCCGGGAGACCGTCGCCTTGCTGACCCCGGCCTGCCGGGCGATCTCGTCGAGTCGTGCCGCCATGGTCAGTGATTGTGGATCAGCTTTCTGAAACTCTGCAAGACATCCTGAAACATTGCCGCAATTTCCTGCAACACATTCCAGGCTGGATGAACCCTCTGTTAACTTCGGCGCACATCACGGTGCACCCCCTGAAAACCCCCTCCCACCTGGAGCTCAAGCGTGCGCAGACCCATGAAGACCCTTGCCGGAGCCCTCGCGCTCGGCCTTGTTCTGACCGCCTGCGGTGGAAACACACAGGCGCAGGGGCAGCCCTCCTCGGCTCCGGTCGCCGCAGGCGACACCACCCTGCTCATCTGGGCCGACCAGATGCGCTCGGACACCCTCAAGCCCTTCGCCGAGGCCTTCGCCAAGGAGAACGGGATCAAGGCCGAGGTCGTCGTCGTGGCCCAGAACCAGCAGCAGACCTTCACCACCGCCTCCCAGGCGGGCAAGGGCCCCGACGTGGTCGTCGGCGCGCACGACTGGATCGGCAACCTGGTGCAGAACGGCCTCATCGACCCGATCCAGATGACGGAGGACCAACTCGCCGGGTACGTGGACGTGGCCCGCAAGGCCGTCACCTACGACGGCCAGGTGTACGGCGTGCCGTACGCGGTCGAGAACCTGGCGCTGTTCCGCAACACCGAGCTGGCGCCGGAGGCCCCGGGAAGCTTCGACGAACTGGTCGAGACGGGCAAGAAGCTCAAGGCCGCGGGGAAGGTCGAGCAGATCGTCGGCTATCCGGTCAGCCAGCAGGACGGCCAGTCCGGCGACACCTACCACCTGTACCCGCTCTACACCTCGGCGGGCGCCCACCTGTTCGGCACCACCCCGAGCGGCGACCCCGACCCGTCCCAGCTGGGTGTGGGCGAGAAGGAGTCCGTCGAGGCCTTCGAGCGGATCGCCAAGCTCGGTGAGAAGGGGGAAGGGGCGCTCAAGCGCTCCTTCACCTCCGACAACTCGGCGGCCGCCTTCAACGAGGGAAAGACCGCGTTCATGGTCGCCGGGCCGTGGCGGCTGGCCGACGCCCGCAAGGCGGGTGTGAAGTACGACGTCACCCCGGTGCCCGGTTTCAAGGGGGCCGAGCCCGCCAAGCCGTTCGTGGGCGTGCAGTCCTTCTTCGTGGCGAGCAAGGGCGGGAACAAGGCGATCGCCCAGGAGTTCGTCACCGGCACCCTGGCCTCGGCCGAGGTGGCGCGGGCACTGTTCGACGCCGAGCCGCGGATGCCCGCCCTGAACGAGGCCCTGACGTACGCGGCGGGCAAGGACCCCGATGTCGCCAAGTTCCAGGCCGCCGCGGAGAACGGCACGCCGCTGCCCGCGATCCCGCAGATGGTGGCCATCTGGGGGCCGTTCAACACGCTCATCCACGCCGCGGTGAAGGGCGAGCCGGTGCCTCCGGCGGTCGAGGCGGCCGCCAAGGCCATCGCCGAGCAGCTCGAGCAGTGAACACGAGACGACTCCGGAGCGGGGAGGGGCGCCGCCCTCCCCGCGAGGGGGATGTCCTCGAAATCGGGCGCGGGCGCGCGGCCCAGGAGGGCCGGGGGGCTCGGTCGCGCCAGGCGGCGCCTCCACCCGAACGGCCCCGCCGCGGACGCGGGTGGGCCGTGGCGACCGGGGTGTGGCCGGGAAGCGCGGGCGGGATCGCGCTGCGGGTCCTGGTGCTCGGGCTCATCGTCGCCGTCGCGCTCTGGGCGGTCGCGCCGCTGGTGGCGGCGGAGAACTGGATCGGGGTGGGGATCGTCGCGGTCGTCACCGCCGCAGGCCTCCTCGTCTACCTGACGCCGCGGCGGCTGCCCGCCAAGTACCTGCTGCCCACCACGCTCCTGGTCCTCGCCTTCCAGGTGTTCCCGGTGGTCCACACGATGTCGCTGGCGCTGACCAACATCGGCGACGGTCACCTGGGGAGCAAGCAGGACGCGATCACCGCGATCGAGACCTCCTCCGTCAAGCGCCGGCCCGGTTCCGCCGAGTACCGGCTCACCGTGGCCGAGAAGGACGGAGACCTGGTCTTCCTGCTGGCGGCGGGAGGACGCGCCTACACCGGCACCGCCGAGGGGCTGCGCCCCCTGGAGGGCGCCACCCTCGGTGCCGGCGGCCGGATCACCGCGGCCGGCGGCTACACGGTGCTGACCGCCGCGCAGGCCTCCGCCAGGGGCTCGGAGATCACCGAGCTGGTCGTGCCCGTCGAGGGCGGGGCGATCCGCAGCCAGGGCCTGTCGAGGGCCTATCGGGGTACGGCGACGCTCGCCTACGACGCGGGCTGCGACTGTGTCACCGGCCAGGACAGGATCTGGCGGGCCGACGAGAAGCTGGGCAGGTTCGTCTCCGCCGACGGGCAGGCGCTGGCGCAGGGCTGGAAGGTCGACGTCGGCCTGGCCAACCTCACCGCCGCGCTCACCAACCCGAAGATCAACGCGCACTTCCTCGGCGTCTTCGGCTGGAACCTGGTCTACGCCACGTCCGTCGTGGTGCTGACCGCCGCGCTCGGGGTGGCGGTCGCGCTGGTGCTGCACCATCCCCGGATGCGTGCCGTACGGGCCTACCGGACCCTGATCGTGCTGCCGTACGCCATGCCGGCCTTCGCGATGCTGCTGGTCTGGCGGGACATGTTCAACACCGACTTCGGGTTGATCAACAAGATGTTCGGGCTCGACGTCGACTGGCTCGGCGCCCCGCTCACCGCCCGCCTGTCGGTGCTGCTGGTCCAGCTCTGGCTGGGCTTTCCCTACATGTTCCTGATCGCCACCGGGGCGCTGCAGACGATCCCGTCGGAGTATCTGGAGGCGGCCCAGGTGGACGGCGCGACCGCCTGGCAACGGTTCGTGAAGGTCACGCTGCCACTGCTGATGCTCGCCCTCGCCCCGTTGCTGGTCTCGTCGTTCGCGTTCAACTTCAACAACTTCAACGGCATCTTCCTGGTCACCGCCGGAGGCCCGTTCCCCGCCGACAACCCGACGGTGGGCGCGACCGACCTGCTGATCACCTACACCTTCCGGCTCGCCTTCGGGCAGCAGGGCGCGCAGTACGGCCTGGCCTCCGCGATGTCCATCTACGTCTACCTGATCGTGGCGGTGCTCTCGATCATCAGTTTCCGGCGTACCCGGGCCTTCCAGGAGGTGGACCGATGAGAAGCGGACTGGTCCTCCGGCACCTGGTGGCGATCACCGTCACCGCCTTCGCCCTCTTGCCGATCCTGTTCGTGGTCTCCTCGGCGCTCAACCCGCTCGGCACGCTCAGTTCGGCGACCCTGTTCCCGAGCGGCGCCGGCCTCGCCAACCTCACGGACCTCTTCGAGACCACGGCCTTCCCGACCTGGTACCTCAACTCCGTTCTGATCGCCGGGCTCACCGCCGTGCTGTCGGTGACGGTGTCGGCGGTCTCCGCCTACGCCTTCAGCCGCTTCCGCTTCGCCGGTCGCCGTACCGGCCTGGTAGCGCTGCTGGTGATCCAGGCGTTCCCGCAGTTCCTGGCCATCGTCCCGCTGTACGTCATCTTCAGCGTGATCAGTGACAACTGGCCCGTCTTCGGGCTCAACAGCATCTGGGGCGTGGTCCTGCTCTACATCGGCGGCCAGGTCGGCGTGAACACCTGGCTGATCAAGGGGTTCTTCGACACGATCCCCCGGGAGCTCGACGAGGCCATGCTGATCGACGGCTGCACGCCCACCCAGGCGTTCCGCAAGGTGATCCTGCCGCTCTCGGCGCCCATCCTGTCGATCAGCGCGCTGCTCGTCTTCATCGGGACGATCAACGAGTTCCTCATCGCCAGCGTCTTCCTCACCGGCGACGACGCCCGCACCCTCGCGGTCGGGCTGTTCAGCCTGCTGGCCGACCAGCGCAACGCCAACTTCGGCATGTTCGCGGTGGGCACGTTGCTCACCGCGATCCCGACCGTCGTCGTCTTCCAGTTCCTGCAGAGATACATCGTCCACGGGCTCACCGCGGGCGCGGTGAAAGGTTGATCATGATAGACCGGGGATTCCATCACGACGGCTCGCCCGACCACGTCAGCACGGCGGCGCCGGAGCCGGGGGAGACGGTCACCGTCTTCGTTCGCACCCCGCGAGGCCACCGCTCCGGCGTGCACGTGCGGACCACGCCGGACGGCGAACCGCACTTCACCGAGGCGGTGATCGACCGCGAGACCGAGCGGGAGACCTGGTGGCGGGCCGACATCGTGGCCCGCAACCAGGTGACCGGCTACCGCTTCCTCATCGGCGGCCCGGACGGCTACCGCTGGCTGACCGCCTCCGGCCTGGCCGCCCACGACGTTCCGGACACCACCGACTTCAAGCTGGTCACCCATGCCGCCCCACCCGAGTGGGCGGCCGGCGGTGTGATCTACCAGATCTTCCCCGACCGGTTCGCCTCCTCGGGCACGGCACGCGACCTGCCGCCGTGGGCGATCCCCCGCGGCTGGGACGACCCCGTCGCGGGGAGCGGGCCCGACACCTCGCGGCAGGTCTTCGGCGGCGACCTGGACGGCGTGCGCTCCAGGCTGGACCACATCACCGCCCTCGGCGCGGACATCCTCTACCTGACGCCGGTCTTCCCCGCGGCCTCCAACCACCGCTACAACGCCTCCTCCTTCGCCGAGGTCGACCCGCTGCTCGGAGGCGACGCGGCCTATCGCGCGCTGATCGACGAGGTGCATCGCAGGGGCATGCGCATCCTGGGCGACCTCACGACGAACCACTGCGGCGACACCCACGCCTGGTTCCAGGCGGCGCTGCGGGACAAGGGCGCCGCCGAACGGGAGATGTTCTTCTTCACCGACGACGACCTGGGCTACGAGGCATGGATGGGCGTTCCCTCCCTGCCCAAGCTCGACTGGTCGAGCGAGCGGCTGGCGGGGGCGATGGAGGAGGTCGTCCGCGGCTGGCTCCGGTTCGGCCTGGACGGCTGGCGCATCGACGTGGCCAACATGACCGGCAGGCTCCGCCAGGCGGACCACACGCACGAGGTGGCCAGGCGCATCCGGCGGGCGATGACCGAGGAGTGCCCGGACAGGCTGCTCGTCGCCGAGCACGCGCACGACGCCACCGGCGATCTCGACGTCGGCGGCTGGCAGGGGACGATGAACTACGCCGGTTTCACCCGCCCGGTGTGGAGCTGGCTGCGAGGCCCGGAGGTCCACCTGCCGTTCCTCGGGGTTCCGGCGGAGGTGCCCAGGATCGGCGGCGGCGACGCGGTGGCGACGATCCGTGCCTTCTCCGGCCACATGTCGTGGCGCTCGCTGGTCCACTCCTGGTCGATCCTCGGCTCTCACGACACCGCCAGGATCCGCACGATATGCGGAGGGGATCCCGCCCTGGTGGAGGTCGCCGCCGGGCTGATGCTCACCCTGCCCGGCACGCCCATGGTGTTCGCGGGCGACGAGATCGGCCTGGAGGGCGCGTGGGGAGAGGACTCCCGCCGGACCATGCCCTGGGACCGGCCGGAGAGGTGGGACCGGGGCACCTTCGGTGTCTACCGCGACCTGATCGCGTTGCGCCGGGGCGAGGCCGCCCTGCGCCACGGAGGCCTGCGCTGGCTGCACGTCTCCGAGGACGCCGTGGTCTACCTCCGGGAGCGCGCGGGCGAACGCCTGCTGATCCTGGCCGCCCGTGCCGCCCACCGGCCGGTGCGGCTCCCGCTCGGCGCCCGGTGCCTGCCCGTGTACGGCGACGCGGAACTGTCCCCCGAGGCTGACGGCACCGTCACGCTGCCCGCCGACGGCCCGGCCTTCCACATCTGGCGCCTGGCCCGGAGCTGAGGAACCGGGGCGGGCAAAGTTCTCGCCAAACGGCGTTACGGGCCTTATGGGGCCGGGGATTTGCGATAGTACGTCGTAATTCACGGAGGCTGTCATGGTCAAGGGAACCGCCACCGCACTGGATGGCAGAGCGGGCGGGTCGGAGCGGCCGCACATCAGCCTGCCGGTGATCGGCACGCTGGCCGTGCCGCCGCCGGATCGACTGGTCTTCTACGGCGTGCTGGGCGTGCTGGGCGCGCTCGGAGTCGTCGAATGGCCCCTCGTGCTCGTCGTCGGGATCGGTCACTATCTGACCGAACAGCGGTTCTCCCCCTTCCTGCGGGAAGCCGGGCAGGCCGCGGAGGCGGCGTAGCGAGGACAGAGACGCCGAGCGGCGGCCCGGCCCGTCCCGGCGGACAGCGGCCGGGGACCGGACCTGCCGGCCCAACCTGGAGGTGGTGGCGCTGGCACCTCTCGGTGACCTGGCAGGACAGGGCTGGACGCAGCTCGGCGAGCTGGCCCTGGCATTCGTGCTCTCGGCCGCGATCGGCCTGGAGCGGGAGATCCGCCAGAAGAGCGCGGGACTGCGCACCCACACCCTGGTCGGCTTCGCCGCCGCCCTGATCATGCTGGTGTCGAAACACGGCTTCGCCGATGTGCTGGGAGAGCACGTCTCCCTCGATCCGTCCCGGGTGGCCGCCCAGATCGTCTCCGGCATCGGCTTCATCGGTGCCGGCCTGATATTCGTCCGCGGTGACGCGGTCCGGGGCCTCACCACCGCCGCGGCGATCTGGCTCACCGCGGCGGTGGGCATGGCGGCGGGAGCGGGACTGTGGCTGCTGGCGGTGGCCGTGACCGTGGGACACTTCGCGACGGTGTTCGTGCTCACCCCACTGGCCGACCGGCTCCCCCGGTCCAGGCACGCACCCTCGCGGCTCCATCTGACCTACCTCGACGGGCGGGGCGTGCTCCGGCTGGTGCTGGCCGAATGCACGCGCCGGGGGTTCGTCGTGGACGAGCTCTCCATCGACCAGCGCGGCGAGCGCCGCCCCCCGGCGACCGTCTCGCTCTGGCTCACCGTGCGCGGCGCCGGCCTGATAACCGAGCTGACCACCGTGCTCTCCGAGATCGACGGGGTGCTCGCGGTGGTGAGCCAGGACGCCAACGCGCCAACGCTCTGAGCGGGATTTTCGGGTGATGTCCCGGTACGGACCGGCCGCCCCCGGGCGAAACGGCGGGCGGTGCGCCCGCCCCGGCCGCCCGGGGCGGGCGCACGGCCGGCTAGTCCCAGCGGAAGAACACGGCCGCGACGACGCCGCCGAACACGAGGCTGGCGGCCAGGCCGATCAGGTTGGACGCCTCGATGGGCGCACCGATCCAGGCGGCCGACAGGGCCTGGCTCCCGGCGCCGAACGGCAGCCACTGCCCGATCGTCGTGATCATCTCCGGGAGGCTGTCACGCCCGCCGAACATGCCGCCGGTGGCGCCCAGGGCGAAGAAGACGCTCAGGCCGATCGCCACGGAGGAGTTCGGGGTGGGCGACAGTGCGGCGACGATCAGGCCCACGGCGTACATGGTGGCCACCGTCAGCGACAGCACACCGAGCGCCGCGCCGACGCGCACCGGAGGGTTGGCGTCGAACGCCAGCATGGCCAGCATCCAGGCGGCCGCGATGCCGACGGCGATCTGCAGCACACCGGCGGCCGCCTGGGCGACGAGGACCAACGCGGGCGAGGCGGGCGTCACCCCGAGGCGGCGCAGGATGCCGCTGCGCCGGTAGTAGGCCAGGAAGCTCGGCATGTTGACGATGCCGGTCGTGGCCGCGACCATCGTGAACACCAGCGGCAGCACGTAGACGTCGAAGGCCGTGCGGCCGTGCGCGATCGTCTCCCGGCCGGCGGACGAGGCGTTCATCACCAGGATGAGCATGGGCAGGCCGATCGGCACGATCAGCCCGGCGGTGTCGCGGGCGACCATCTTGAGCTCGCAGATCAGTAGTCCGGCCCAGGCGCGCGGGCCGGGGCGGTGGACGGTGATGTCGGTCAACGGATCGTCTCCTCGGTGTCGAGCCGGTGTCCGGTCAGGGCGACGAAGGCGTCGTCCAGGCCGGCCTGTTCGCTGCGTGTCTCGGTCGCCACTACGTCGGCGCGTACGAGCGCGACGCTGACGGCCTGGAGCAGGTCGCCGCGGCCTTCGACGACGACGCGGTCGCCGTCGGCGCGTACCCGCTCGGCCTCGTCGAGTCCTTCGAGCAGCCCGTCCGGCACGGGGGTGGCCGCGCGGAAGATGACCCGCTGGGCGAAACCGGCCCTTCGCACGAGCCCGGAGGGCGAGTCGAGGGCGGCGACCCGTCCCTCGTCGAGCAGCGCGACCCGGTCGCACAGCCGTTCGATCTCCTCCATGGCGTGGCTGACGAGCAGGACGGTCACGCCGGACTCGCGCAGCCGCTCCAGGGTCGTCCACATCTGGCGGCGTGCCTCGGGGTCGAGCCCGGTGGTGAGCTCGTCGAGGATCACCACCCGGGGTCGCCCGACGAGGGCGAGCGCGATCGACAGCCGTTGCCGCTGGCCGCCGGAGAGGTTCTCGAAGCGGGTGCGATGGGAGGCGGTCAGGCCGACCGACTCGATCAGGTCGCCGGTCGGCAGCGGGTCGCGGTAGAAGCTCCCGTACAGGCGGACCAGCTCGGTGACCGTGAGCGCGGAGTGCAGGGTGGCCTCCTGCGGCTGGACTCCGAGGACCTGGCGCAGCCGGGCCCGGTCGCGCCGGGTGTCCAGGCCGAGCACGCGGACGGTGCCGCGGTCGGGCCGCCTGAGCCCGGCGATCAGCTCGACGGTGGTCGTCTTGCCGGCTCCGTTGCGTCCCAGGATGCCGAAGATCTCGCCGACGGCGACCGAAAGGCTGACCTCCTCGACGGCGACCTTGGAGCGGTAGCGCTTGTGCAGGCGGTCCGCTTCGACGGCGGGAGATGACGTTGTCGCATGCATGCCGTCGAGGTTAGGAAGGGCGAGCCTCTGGCGCCTGTGCCGATGGTCAGCATCGGCACCCATGACTTTCGGCACCTCAGCGCGGATGGGAGCGTCAGTAGAGTGACGGTATGCGGCGAATCGAGCCGGACGCGTGGGCGGGGCTGGCGGCACTGCTGGTGTGCCTCGCGGTGGGCACCCCGACCCTGCTCGGCGTGGCCGAGACACGGGTGCCCCGGCCGGTGTGGGGTGTGCTGTTCGTGGCGCTGCTGGCCACGTCGCTGACCGCCGCGGTCTTGGAGGACCGCCGGCCGAGGCCGACGTGGGTCTGCTACGGCGCGGCCGTCGTGCTGGGGTGGCTGACGATCCTGACGGCGCCCGGCGCCGGGTGGCTGCCGATCCTGCTGGTCTTCACCGCGACCTTGAGTGCGTACGTCGCGCCGCGGTGGACGGGCCCGGTGGTGGTCGTGCTCAACACCGTCGTCATCGCCGTGGCCGCGGGCCTCGCCGGCGCCACCTTCACCGAGATCGGTCTCAGCGCGCTGCTGTACCTGCTGATCCAGACCGCGACGCTGCTCAGCTCACTGGCGAGCCTCCGGGAGCAGCGGATGCGCCGTGAGCTGAGCGAGGCGCATCTGGAGCTGCGGGCGGCGAGCGTCATCCTGGCCGACACCGCGCGCGCTCACGAACGCCTGCGCATCGCCCGGGAGCTGCACGACCTGATGGGGCACCAGCTCACGGCGCTCACCCTGGAGCTGGAGGTCGCCCGGCACCACGACGGCCCCGGCGCGCGGGTGCACATCGAGCGCGCCGACCGGGTGGCGCGGGACCTGCTCCGCGACGTGCGCGCGACCGTCGGGCAGCTGCGCGTCGACGCGCCCGATCTGCGCGAGTCCCTGAGCGCCGTGGTGCGCGACATTCCCGGCCTCGACATCGGTGTGTGGATCGACGACGACGTACGTCCCACCGAGGAGGTGACCATGACGCTCATCCGTGTCGTCCAGGAGATCGTCACCAACACCATCCGGCACGCGAACGCGACCTCGCTGCGCATCCGGATCGAGAGCACACCGGACCAGGCCGTGAAGCTCACCTCCGTCGACGACGGGCGCGGCAGCCCCCAGCTGCGGCCGGGCAACGGGCTGCGCGGCCTGAGCGAGCGGATCGACGCGATCGGCGGCGACGTGCGGCTCGACGGCAGCGACGGTTTCCGCGTCACCGCCATGGTGCCCGCGCGGTGATCCGGGTGATCGTGGTCGACGACCAGACCCTGGTGCGGCAGGGCATCCGCAGCCTGCTCGACCTGACCGACGACATCGAGGTGGTGGGGGAGTCCGACGACGGCATGTCCGCGCTGGCGGCGATCGAGGAGCACGCCCCCGACGTCGTCCTGCTCGACCTGCGCATGCCCCGCCACGACGGCATCTGGGTGCTCAAGGCGTTGCAGGAGCGCGCGGACGACGCGCCACCGGTGCTCGTGCTGACCACGTTCGACAACGACACCCTGGTGCTGGACGCGATGCGGGCGGGGGCATGCGGCTACCTGTTGAAGGACGTGACGCTCGAACGGCTGACCCGGGCCATCCGGGTCCTGGCCGACGGAGGGACGCTGATCTCGCCGTCGATCACCGATCGGCTACTGCGCGCGGTGCACCGCCGCCGGCCGGCGGATGACGGCGACCTGCCCGCGATCCAGCAGCTCACCGAACGAGAGGTGGAGGTGTTGCGGCTCGTCGCGGAGGGTTACAGCAACCGTGAGATCGCCCAGGCCCTGTTCCTGGCCGAAGGCACGGTGAAGAACCACGTCTCGACCATGCTGCTCAAACTCGGGGCGCGCGACCGCACCAACGCGGTGCTGCGCGCCCTGCACGCCAACATCCTCGACTGATATTTAGTAGGCATTTGGTCTAATTTGCCGATACTGGCATGCTCTTTTCCGGGACTCGGCTGCCCGGAACCCGGCGCGTGCGGCAGGGCGTTGGCCGCCGGACCACTCGGGCGGGCTCGTGACGGGGGAGGAGCACGATGGCCGGTACGGAGCTCAGATCCGGCGATCCCACGGCCTTCGGGCCGTACGCGATCGAGGCCAGGCTCGGTGAGGGCGGGCAGGGAACGGTCTACCTCGGACGCGATCCGGCCGGTGGGAGCGTCGCGGTCAAGGTGCTGCACCCGAAGTTCGCCGCCGACCAGGCCGCGAGGACGCGCTTCCAGCGGGAGATCGCCGTCGCCCGGCAGATCGCCGAGTTCTGCACCGCCCGGGTGCTCGACGCGGGGGAGAGCGGCGACCGCCTCTACGTGGTGAGCGAGTTCGTCGACGGGCCGTCGTTGCAGCAGGCGGTCGAGAGCGAGGGGCCGCGCGACGGCGCCGCCCTGCAGCGCATCGCGATCAGCACCGTCACCGCGCTCGTCGCCATCCACCAGGCGGGCATCGTGCACCGCGACTTCAAACCGGCCAACGTGCTCCTCGGCTTCGACGGCCCGCGGGTCATCGACTTCGGCATCTCCAAGACGCTCGACGCGACCGCCCACACCAGCGGCGCGATCGGAACCCCGGCCTACATGTCGCCCGAGCAGATTCGCGGCGAGCCCGCCGCCGCCCCCTCGGACGTGTTCAGCTGGGCCGTGACGATGGTGTTCGCCGCGACCGGAAGTCCCGCGTTCGGCCAGGACACCATCCCGGCCGTGCTGCACCGCGTCCTCAGCGTCGAGCCCGACCTGTCCGGGGTGCCCGAAGGGCTGCGGCCGCTGCTGCGCGACTGCCTGGCCAAGTCACCCGCCGACCGTCCCGTGGCATCCGAGGTGCTGTTCAGGCTGATCCGCCAGCCGTCGACGGGCGCCGCCGCCGCGCCGCCCCGGCAGCCGTCGCAGGCCGAGCGGTCGCCGGAGTCCCGGCGACCGCCCGCCCACGACCTGCCGCCGTCCCCCCAGCCGCCACCGTGGCGCCCTTCTCGTGCCGAGCAGCCGCCACCCGGCCGGAGCACGGCGCCCCAGCAGTGGGAGCCGGCCGGTCACGGAAGGGCGCCCGCACCCGCTGGGCCGGTCCCGGCCGGGACCGGTGTGCCCGCCGGGCAGGGCGGCCCGGGAGGCGGCGCCCCGGCCGTGACCGTGCCGGTAGCGGCCGGTCGGTCGCGCCTGTGGTGGATCGGGGCCGTCATCGCCGCCACCACCCTCGTGATCTCCGCGGGAGCCTTCGTGCTCCCGCCGCTGCTGTCGGGAAGCGAGAAGGGGGATGCGGACCCCACCCCCGTGGCACTGACCGGCTCCCCGCCATCGGTTTCTCCGCCGCCGGTCTCGGACGTCTCCCCGTCCCCCGACGGGTACCCGTCTGGGGACGGGTCGTCGCCCCCGCAGAGCACGGGGCAGCCCTCTCCCGCGGCCACCCCCACCTCGGTCACCGGAGACTGGAAGAGCGCGCCGGTGGGCGGCCCGCTCCGGGGCCACCGCGACGACCTGCAGGCGGTGGCGGTCGCCAGGGTGGGCGACAGGTCCGTGATCGTCTCCGCCGCCTACGACCGCACCGTCCGCCTCTGGGACCTGGCCACCCGCAGGCCGCTGGCCACGCTCACCGGGCACACCAACTGGGTGCGCTCCGTCGCCGTCACCGAGCTGGACGGCAGGACGATCGCGGTGTCAGGCGGTGACGACGGGACCGTACGTCGCTGGGACCTCGCCGCGAGGAAGGCGGTCGGCAAGCCCATCGCCGCCGCCGAGCCCGTCTTCTCCCTGGCCGTGGCCACCCTCGACGGTGAGCCCGTGGTCGTGACCGGCGGCCGCGACGGGGGCCTGCGGCTGTGGAACCTGAGAACCGGCGCCGCGATCGGCAAGGTCCGCCGTGCCTCCAGCGGGGCGCTGTTCGGCCTGGCGACCGCCGAACTGGACGGCGAGCCCGTCGTGTTCACCGGGAGCGAGGACGGAACGGTGCGCCGCTGGCCGCTCCGCTCGGGCCGCGGCGAGACGATCGCCACCCAGCGCGCTCAGGTATCGGTGGTCACCACCGCCGAGCTGGACGGCAGGCTGGTGGTGCTGTCCGCCGGCGGTGCGCAGGACATCCACATCGACGACGCCGCCGGCGCCGGTGAGGCACGCCCGCCCATCCGCGACCACAGCGGCTGGATCTACTCACTGGCCGTCGGGAGGGTGGGGTCGCTCACCGTCGTCGTCTCCGGCAGCAACGACGGCACCGCGCAGGTCCACGACCTCGACACCGGAGCGTCGGCCGGGCGGCCGTTCAAGGGCCACGACCACAACGTGTTCGGCGCCGCGGTGGCCGAGCTGGACGGGCGTCCCGTCGCGGTCACCGGCGGCGGCGACGACACGGTCAGGATCTGGCGCCTGGGCTGACCGGCCACCACCGTGGCGAGCTCCACACGGAGAACGCCCTGGTCCCGGGCGCCATGGGCTGGAGGGGCGCCCGGGAACCCAGAGCCTGTCCCTTGGTCAAGCAGCGAGGTGCGTTCGTGCGACCACTTCCCCGATCGCCTGGTCGAGCATCTCCAGGCCGAGGGTGATCTCGGCTTCGGTGCTGGTGAGAGTGGGGGCTATCCGGAACGTGCCGCCGATTCCCGGCAGCTGCACGATGTTCATGTGGAGGCCGAGTTCGAGGCAGCGGCGGGTGATGGCCGCTCCGAGCTCGTCCGAGCTCTCCTCGGCGCCGGGGGCGGGCGCGAGTTCGATTCCCTGGAGGAGCCCGCGGCCCCGCACGTCGCCGACGACGGCGTGCCGGTGCTGGATGGACAGCAGACCGGCGCGCAGGAACGCCCCCAGCTCGGCCGCCCGCGCATCGAGCGCGTCACGTTCGAGCACGTCGAGCACGGTGTTGCCGACGGCGGCGACCAGGGGGTCGGAGACGTGCGTGGTGAAGAAGAGGAACCCCCGTTCGGCGGCGGCCTGTTCGATCTCGGCCGAGGTGACGACCGCGGCAAGCGGCAGGCCGGCACCGAGCGTCTTCGACAGGGTCAGGATGTCGGGAACGACACCGTCGCGCTGAAAGGCGTACCAGGTACCGGTACGGCACAGCCCGGTCTGAGCCTCGTCGAGGATGAGGAGCATCCCGCGCTCGGCGCACTTGCGCTTGAGTGCCGCGAGGTAGCCGAGCGGCGGTTCGATGACCCCCCCGGAGCTCAGGATGGGTTCGACGATGCAGGCGGCGAGGTTTCCCGTGGACTGCGCGTCCACGAGCCCGAAGGCGACGTCGAGCTGACGCCGCCAGTCGAGTCGTCCCGCCGCGTCGACGAAATCGGGCCGATACTCGTAGGGGACCGGGATCGGGATGTTGCCCGGGGCGGCCGGCCCGTATCCCCGGCGTCCCGAGCTGTAGGTCGCCCCGGCTGCGGCCTGGGTCATGCCATGCCAGGACCGCGCGAACGACACGATCTCATGCTTTCCGGTGACAAGCTTCGCCATCCGGATCGCCGCCTCGTTCGACTCCGCACCCGTGCTCAGCAGCAGACTCTTGGTGAGAGGGGCGGGCAGCGTCTCGGCCAGGCGTCGTGAGAGCTCGACGACCGGCCTGGAGAGCATGCCGCTGTAGAGGTGGTCGAGACCGGCGACCTGGCGCCGCACGGTCGCCACGATCTCCGGGTGCGAGTGGCCGAGGATGGAACTCATCTGCCCCGACGTGAAGTCGAGGATCTTCCGTCCCCTTTCGGTGTAGACGAAACTCCCCTCGGCGCGCGCGATTATCTCCGGCACGAACGGGGCGCCGTACCGGATGACGTGCTTGTCAACATCTGACCAGAACGCAGCATCGGAGGCGAGCGGGGGATCGGAGGCGATGGGCGACATGGTTCGACGGTACTGACGCCAGACTGTGCATGTCCATCGCAGCATTTCCATCATTCTGTTCGGTTCCATCGAACAGTAGGCTGCCTGTCATGACCCTGAACCCGTGGCGACTTCGGCTTCTCGATGTGTTCGAGCGGGTCGGCACCGTGCGCGCCGTGGCGGCGGAACTGATGTTGAGCCCCTCGACGGTGTCGCAGCAGTTCGCGGTGCTGGAGGCCGAGACGGGAGCGCAGCTCTTCGAACGGGTCGGCCGAACCCTCACCCTCACGCCGACCGGTGCGACGCTCGTGGAACGGGCGCGCGAGCTGCGCGACCACATGGATTCCATCGAGGCGGAGCTGGCCGAGGTCACGACCGAACCCGCGGGACAGTTACGCGTGGGCGGGTTCGCCAGCTCGATCGCCCCGATCCTGATCAAGGCGGTGACGGCTGTGGCGCGCGCGCACCCGCGGCTGAGGCTGGAACTGCTCGAGATCGAGCCGCGCGAGAGCATGGCGGCGCTCCATCAGGGCCGCTGCGATCTCGTGGTCACCGTCGACGAGGCCGACGGCGCGCTGCTGAGCCCCACCATCACGGTGATCCCGCTCGCGACCGACCCGCTCCTGCTCGTCGCGCCCGCGGCCCACGAGGTGGGGAAGCTCGACGTCGTCTCGCTCGCCGATCTCGCCGCGGAGCGGTGGGCGCTTGACCACTCGGGCACGTACCTGGGTGAGCTCGTTCCTCGGCACTGCCGGCTCGCCGGATTCGAGCCGATCGTCGCCGGTCGCTTCTCCAGCTACGGCGTGCTGCTCTCCCACGTCGCCGCGGGACTGTCCGTCGCGGTGCTCCCCGAGCTCGCGGTCGAGCCCAGGGCCGGCGTCGTCGCCCGCCCGATCGTCGGTCTCTCCGATCGGAGGATCGTGGCCGCCGTTCGCTCCGGCAGCGCGCGGCGGCCCGCGATCACGACCGTGATCGAAGCACTTCGGCGGGCCTCCGCTCACCCCTCATAGTTCTGTGGAAGTGAGGCCGGATCCCGGTACGGGCTCACGGTGCGAGCCCCGGCGGGGGTGACCTCGGATCACCCGGCTCCCAGCAGGGCGATGACGGACAGGGTCACCAGGGACAGGAGGCTGGAGACGAGGATGGCGTCGCGGGGCAGTTCGGTGGGGCGGCCGTGCTCGGCGGCGTAGATATAGGTGTTCTGGGCGGTGGGAAGTCCCGCGAACAGGACCGCCGCGAAGAGTGCGGGGCCGTCGAGGTCGAGGAGGAAACGTCCGGCCAGGAGCGCCACCAGCGGCTGGAGCAGGAGTTTGAGCACCACCACCGGCCCGATTCCGCGCCAGGCGACGGCCGAGCCGCTCAGGGACATGCCCAGTGAGAAGAGCGCCAGGGGCACCGCGGCGCCGCCGAGGATCTCCAGGGGCCGCAGCGCGAGGTCGGGCGGTTGCCAGCCGAGGGCGGACACGCCCAGGCCGAGGATCGAGGCCGCCACGATCGGCGTCCGCAGCGGGGCGAGGAAGGACGAGCCGCCGGCCCCGAGGCCGAGGAAGAGCAGCGGGGAGACCACCAGGACCTGGAACATCAGGACCGACACCACGAACGTCGCGTCGTGCAGGACGTAGAGGCCGACGGGGATGCCGAGGTTGCCGGCGTTGACGTAGCACGACGCCATCGCGCCGGTCACCCGGTCGGGCAGCTTGCCGCGGAGCAGCGCGAGCGCCAGCAGGCCGACGGTGAAGGTGCTGATCGCGAAGGCGAGCAGCGGGCCGGGCTGGACCTGGCTGAGCGGGGTACGGCTGAGCGTGGTGAACAGCACCGAGGGCATCGCGATGGTGAACGCGAATTTCGTCAGCGCCTGCCGGACCTGAACGCTCGCCGATCCGGAACGGGCGGCCAGCCAGCCGAGGGCACCGATGCACCATATCGGGACGAAAGCCGCAATAACCGCCTGCACTCGGCATACCGTATCCGGGCCCCGGCGCCGGAGAGCCAAGGGGGTGCGCGCCTTGTTCGACTGGGGAGAGTGCGGTGAAAGGCGCGACACCGCCCGGATCCGGCCCCGAGCCGGTCCGGGCGGTGCCGCCGGGCGCGGTTACCTCAGGTACGGCCCCGCGGAGCCGATCTTGCCGGGAGCGGGGTTGCCGGGCAGTGCGAGCACGTAGGCCCGCATGTTGCCCTTGCCGCTCAGGGAGACGGTGAGCGTTCCGCCGGTGACGGTCTTGCTGTCACCGGTGACGGCATCGACGTAGGTGCCGTTGGGGATGCCGGTGAAGGTGGCGTTCCCGGAGACCGAGACCAGCACGAAGCTGTCCACGGACCCCTGGGTGAAGCGACGCTTGTAGGCCATGCCACCCGAGACACCCTCGGTGGAGTACTGCCCCTTCTGCAGCGCCGGAACGGCCCTGCGGATCTGGTTGAGCCGCTGCACGTGCTTGACCAGCGGCTTGTCGAGGGTCTGCGCCACCGCGCCCGAGGCACTGGACACCGTGCCGAAACCCGAGGCGGTGACCGATCCCGCCAGGTGGTCACCGAAATAGGCGCGTCCCGTCGTGGCCAGCGGGCAGGTCGGCCCGCAGTCGATCGGCTTGCCCGCCTGGAACTCGATCTCCGAGCCGTAGTAGAGCGTCGGAATGCCGCGGAAGGTCCACATCAGGCTCATGTTCTCCGCCCAGGCGTCGGTGCCGCCGTCGTAGCGGACCGAGGACTTGTTCGGACCGTAGTCGTGGGAGTCGACGTAGACGGTGTTGTAGGTGGCGTCGTTGTAGCTGTCGTCGGAGTCCTTGCCGTTGTGGAACGCGTTGGACGCCTCGCCGAAGTTCATGTGCATGCGCATGTCGATGACGTTCATGCCGGAGAACCTGCTGTGGTCGGGCGCGTGGTAGGTGTTGCCGTTCAGCGTGGCGTTGGTGCTGGTGGGCTGGTTGCCCGAGCCCATCAGGTTCTCATAGTCGTACTGCTCGATCGCCGCTCGGACGTCGTCGGCGCTGTACTCCTTGCGTTCCTTCCAGGTGAAGAACTGGGCGGAGTGGTTCACCGAGCCGCGGTTCCACTTGTCGTGCACGAACGCGGCGACCTCGCCGAAGACGTAGAAGTCCTTGGCCTTCTCCGCGCCGAACTTCGCGGTCGCGTGCTCGCGGATCGCGGGCAGGAAGCGGCGGTTCCAGGTGACCCTGGGGATGTGCACGGCGGTGTCGACGCGGAAGCCGTCCACGCCCATGTCGATGTACCTGTTGTAGACGTCGATCAGGTAGTCCTGGACGGCCTTGCTCTCCGTGTTGAAGTCGGCCAGGTCGTCGTGGAGCCAGCAGCTGCGGGAGTCCTCCCCCTCCCAGTTGCCGATCCAGCACTGGTGGTAGTAGTTCGCGGGGAACATGCCGGAGGTCGGGTTCGGCCACTGGCAGTTGTGGATGCGGTACCCCTCGGGGCTGCTCCACTGGGTGGGAGTGCCCCAGTTACGGCAGGTGTTGCCCGCCGGCTCGGTGGTGGACCACTGGTCGCCGTTGTACGGCCTGCCCTTGGCCATCGCGTTCTGCGCGGCCGTCAGGTTCGGGTCGTTGCCCTGATGCTCCTGCATCGGGTTGTACTCCCGGCCCGCCTCCTTCTCGCTGTAGAGCCACTTCCACTGATCGTCGCGCGCGCCCCACACGGTGGGGGTGAACAGGCCCTTGGCGCCCCAGCGGGAGCTGTGGTTGTAGACGACGTCCTGGTAGATCTTGATGCCCTTGGCGTGGGCTGCGTTGATCAGGTCCTGGTACGACGTGCCCTCGGACTCCAGGCGGGGGTCGACCCGGTAGAAGTCCCAGCCGTGGTAGCCGTGGAAGTCGTAGTCGGAGCGGTTGAGCACGACCGGGGTGATCCACAGGGCGGAGAAGCCGAGGCCCTTGATGTAGTCGAGCTTGTCGACCAGGCCCTTGAAGTCACCGCGGAACATCGGGTCGTTGTTCGCGGCGTTGCCCGACTTCACGTGCTGGCTGCCACCCCGGTTGTTGGAGGTGTCGCCGTCGGCGAACCGGGCGGTCATCACGAAGTAGATGGAGTCCTCGCGCGGGTCGCCGCCGAGCGGGGTGCCACCCTCGGGCGCCTCGGGCTTCTTCCCGGTGGTGGCGCCGGCCTCCTCGCTCGCCCCGGAGAGGTTGCCGGCGGCGTCCCTGGCCTGGACGGTGTAGCGGTAGAGGGTGTTCTCCACCAGACCGGTGTCGGAGTGCGCGGTGGCCGTCACGTCGACGACCTTGGTTCCCCCGGTGCCGCCGGTGCGGGTGACCTTGTAGCCGGTCACCCCGACGTTGTCGGTGGCGGCGCTCCAGGCCAGTGCGATCGAGACGCCGGTCGCGGCCGCTGTCACACCGGTCGGCGTGCTGGGCTTCTCGGTGTCCGGGGCCTCGGGGACGCAGGGGTCGGCGGCGTTGCCGGTCACGACGCCGTTCTTGACGGTGCTGACCCCGGTGCCGATGGTGTGGTCGGCGCCGCCGTTGTTGTCCCAGGTGCCCGAGCCGTTGTTGAAGGCGGCCTTGAGTCCGGTGGCGGTGCCAAGGTTGACGGTCTTCTTCTTCCAGCCGGTGCAGGCGGTCTCGTTCATGCCGACGCCGGGGACGGTGGTCCAGGCGCCGCCGGTGGGCTGGTAGTGGATGTTGGCGGTCGTCCAGGTGGTGGAGTAGTAGACGGTGACGCTGTTGGCGGCCAGTGCCGCGGACAACGGGACGAGGGCGGAGGCCAGGCCGAAGATCGCGACGACGAGCAGCCTGAGCACGCGTTGGGGGGATGAACGCATGGGGATTCCTCTGTGCGAGGCGGAGAGGGGAACCCCGGGCGTCGGCGGACGCCCGGGGCGGATGGGCCGGATACGGCCCGAAGGTCAGCGCCAGGCGTCGTTGCGTGTCGCGGTGCCGCTCGCCGGGGTGGTGAAGGACCGGTTGGGGTCGCTCTCCCACGCCACCGAGCCGTCGGGGTTCTTCTTGATGTACTTGTACTGGATGGTCGTGCTGGGCGGCAGGTTCACCGTCGCCTTCCAGATCGGGTAGGAGGCCGAGGACAGGGCGATGGAGTTCGCCGGGTTCCAGGACCCCAGCTCGGCGACGTTGCCGACGACGAAGACGTTCTGGCCCCAGGTGGTCGTCACGTTCGCGTTGAACGAGGTGGCGACCTGGCCGGGGTCGACCGTCGGCGTCGGGGACGGGCTGACGCCGCCGGTGTGGATGGCGACCGCGCTCTTGCCGGGGACGGTCACCGAGGCGGAGCCGTTCGAGCCGACGGTCACCGAGCCGCCGCCCACGACGTTGGCGTAGGTTCCGGCGGGCAGGCCGGTGGAGAAGGTACGGGTGACGCTGCCGCCCTCGTTGTTGATCGCGACCCAGCCCTTGTCGCCGCGGCTGAAGGCGATCACGTTGTTGCCGTTGTCGTACCAGTTGCCGACCGAGGTGCCGGCGACGGCGCGGTTGAAGCCGACCATGCCGCTCATCTGGCGGTGGAAGCAGGTCCACTGGCCGTTGCCGCAGTTGGCGTCGGTGGCGAAGCCGCCGTTGGCGGACGGCGGCCCCGCCTCGCTGTTGCTCCAGGTGAAGCCGGAGTAGACCCTCGGCGTCCCGTACGGCCAGGCGAGCATGAAGACGTTGGCCAGCTTGTAGGCGTCGCCGTACTTGTAGTTCATGGTCGAGCCGTTACGCTCGGTGTCGTGGTTGTCGATGAAGACCACGGCCTTGTCGCTGGGCACCGACAGCCCCCAGCTCTGCCCGAAGCTCTGCAGGTTCTTGATCTGCCCTGAGAACTGCTCCTTGAGCTTGCGCCCGTACACGAACTCGTGCACGTCGCCGATCCCGGTGTACTGGCTCGGTGTGATCGCCTCCTGATCGCCCTGGATGACCTCCTGGTGGATGTAGGGCGAGCCGGTCAGCTTGCCCTTGATCGCGGCCAGGTCGCCCGGGTTGATGTGCTTGGCGGCGTCGATGCGGAAACCGTCCACACCCAGGGAGGTCAGCTTGTTGAGGTAGCCGGCGATCTGGTTGCGGACGTACTCGGAGCCGGTGTTGAGGTCGGACAGGCCGACCAGCTCGCAGTTCTGTACCCGCCAGCCGTCGTTCCTGTAGTCGGAGTCGTTGATCCCGCAGGTGGGCGTGTGGAAGTCCCAGGAGGAGTAGAGCCCCGGATAGTTGTACTTGCCGAAGCCGTAGCCGCCGTAGCTGGTGCTGCCCTGGCCGGTCATGTGGTTGATGACGGCGTCGGCGTGGACCTTGACGCCCGCCGCGTGGCAGGCGTTCACCATGTTCCTGAACGCGTTCTCGTCACCGAACTTGCTGGTGAGGGTGTAGCGGGCGGGCTGGTAGATGTCCCACCAGACCGAGCCGCCCTTGGACATCGAGTCACTCGGCGGCGAGACCTGCACGGCGCTGTATCCGGCGGGGCCGAGGACGTCGGTGCACTCCCTGGCGACGGAGTTCCAGTTCCAGTTCCACAGCTTGACGATCGGGCCGGGGGTGGGCGGTGCCGCCTGGGCGGGGGTGCTCAGTGCGACGGGCACCACGACCGCGGCGGTTGCCAGCGCGCTTAACGCCGTGGCAACGATGGCTCTGTAGGGTTTCATGAGTGGGGGCCTCCAGGATCGATGGACGGGTTCCCTGGCCGGGCCGGGTGCTGCAACACCTGGCCCGGCCGTCTTTCCGGGGTATGCGGGTTCAGGGCTGGACGAAGACGGCGACCGTGCGTGCCGGGACCGTCAGCGTGCCCGTGGCGGGGTCGAACGTCGACTGCTTCACGACGGCGTCGTCGCCGGTCGTCTGGACGGGGTGGAGCGTCACCTGGGCGCCCTTCAGCGCGGCGACCGTCTGCGGTCGCGTCTCGGGGGTCGCGTTGAGGACGACGGTGATCGACTTCCAACGCGGGTCGATCCCCGAGGCGTCCAGGTGCATGGTCACCACACCCGGGGTCTCCGAGGTGCCGCTGGTCGGGAAGGTCAGGCGCTTCTGCACCTCGGCCAGGCTGGCGAGGCCGAAGGCCGGGGAGGACGAGCGGATCTTCAGCAGCTCGCCGTAGCGGGCGCGGGCCGCACCGATCGCCGCGCAGTCCGGCTTCAGCGCCGGGTCGGCGAGCAGCGGCCTGGCGTACTGCCACTTGTCCTCGTTGTCGGCCTTCGGGGGGAGCCCGGCGCCGAAGCCGTTGCCCGCCGAGCAGTCCCAGAGCAGCCGGTTGAACCAGTCGCCGGAGTCGTAGGAGTTGCGGTCCAGCGACTTGGAGCGGAGCCGCTCGCTGCCGGCGTGCACGAACGAGGTGCCCTGCCCGAGCACGGCCGTGGCCAGCGAGAGCGACTGCATGCGCACCCGGTCGGCCATGGTGGTGGCCTGCGGCAGCTTGTAGGCCAGCGCGTCGAACAGCGTCTCGTTGTCGTGGGCGTCGACGTAGGTGACGACCTCGCCCGGTGAGGCGGTGTATCCGGCGGGGGAACCGTTGTAGTCGACCTGCGAGCCCTTGACCTCCTTGCCGTTCGAGGCGGTGAAGGTGTAGTCGCGGAGGTTGCCGGCCAGCCCGACCTTGATCAGATCCTGGTAGCCGAGCAGCCGGGCCCGCTGCTGCGCCTCGTCGCCGTTGGCGGGCGACCCGTTGGGCGCCCCGGCCAGCCCCGAGCCGAAGCCCTGGACCCGCGGGTCGGGGTCGAACGGGCTGCCGCCGCGGACCGCGTCACGGAGCCGGTCGCTGAAGGTGCCGATCCCGGTGCCCGCCATGTTGGCCTGGGTGGCCTGCTCGAAGCGGGCGTTGTCGGCGACCTCGCCGAAGTTCCAGCCCTCCCCGTACAGGATGATCGACTTCCCGTCCACGCCGTCGCGGGCCACGGTCAGCCTGTCCAGGGCGGCGCGGACCGCGAGCATGTTCGCCTTGGGGTGGTGACCCATCAGGTCGAACCTGAAGCCGTCCACCTTGTACTCGCGGGCCCAGGTGACGACGGAGTCGACGACGAGCCTGCCCATCATGGCGTGCTCGGGCGCGGTGTTGGCGCAGCAGGTGGAGCTGGCCACGGTGCCGTCGTCGAGCAGCCGGTGGTAGTAGCCGGGCACGATCCGGTCGAGCACCGAGGTGGGGTCCTGGCCGGCGGCGTGGGTGTGGTTGTAGACCACGTCCATCACCACCCGCAGTCCCGCCCCGTTCAGCCCGCCGACCATGCTCCGGAACTCCTTGATCCGCGAGGACCCCTCGGGGTCGGCGGCGTAGGAGCCCTCGGGCACCGTGTAGTGCAGCGGGTCGTAGCCCCAGTTGAAGGAGTCTCCTGCCGCGGTGCGCGCGACGCAGGCCTGCTGCTCCTCGGAGTCGGGGGGCAGCGAGGCCAGGTCGCAGTCGGGCTCGGTCCGCTCCGACCTGCGCTCGGGGACCGTCGCGATGTCGAAGACCGGCAGCAGGTGCACGTGGGTCAGGCCGTCCTTGGCCAGCCCGCGCAGCTCCCTCATCCCCGCCGAGTCGCCGGTGAAGGCCGAGTAGGTGCCGCGCCTGGAGGCGGGGACCGTGGTGTCGGAGGCGGAGAAGTCGCGCACGTGCAGCTCGTAGATCGACGCCTTCTCCTGCGGCACCGCCCTGGGCTTGGCGAGTGACGACCAGCCGTCGGGCCGCAGGGAACGGTCGGACAGGTCGACCAGCTGGCTGCGGCCCGAGCCGGCGGCCAGCGACAGGCTGTAGGGGTCGGTCACCTCGTTGGTGACGATCCTGCCCTCGGCGGGCGCGTAGACCGTGACCAGGAAGGTGTAGTAGCGGTCCTTCCAGCCCTGCTGCCCGCGGACCGACCAGATGCCGGTGCCGTCGTCGCGCCGCATGGCGTGGACGGTGCGGGCCCCGCCGGAGGGGGCGCGGTAGAGCGCCAGCTCGACCTTGCGCGCCGTCGGCGCCCAGACCGACAGAGCGGGCGTGCCGCCGCTCCACGAGGGGCCGAGCCCGGCGGTCGCCGCCTTGGCGTGCAGGTCGTCGAGTACGCCGGGCAGCTGCACGCCGGTGGCGGCCAGCAACGCGCCCGAGGCGTCGCGCTCGACGGCCACGACCTGGCCGCGTAGCGCCTTCCCGACGAGGTCGGCGTCGCGCGGGTCGATCGTGAACGCGGCGTGCCCGGCCAGGTGCGGCCACTTCGCCCGCTGCGCCTCGGTGAGCGCTCCGGGAAGCAGGCGGATGATCCGGAGGTCGCCGGTCAGCTCGCCCTTGGCGTAGGCGATGTCGCCCTTCTCGGAGAAGGCCAGGGAGTGCCGGAGCGAGGACGACGGCTCGACCTTCCACACCACGGTGCCGCGGTCGATCCAGTGCGCCGCGGACTTCGACAGGTCGGCGTCCGCGCCGCGTGCCGCCGGCTGCGGCAGCAGGTGGCCCTCGGTGGCCGCGATCCGCCAGACCTCGTGGCCGGTCGCGGTGAGGTCCAGCGCCTGGTTGTCGGGAAGATCCTTCTCGTCGCCCTTGTGGAGGATGTAGCTCACGTTCTTGGCCCCCTCGGTCAGGGGGACGCGGAAATGGACACCGAAGGCGTCTTCGCCCGCGGGCTGGAGCGGGGTGGCCCACTCGGTGGGCTGGGCCACGTCACCCCACAGGTGCAGTCCCCAGCCTTCATACTTCCCGTCGGGACGGTGGTAGTGCAGGATCGCCACGTTCTCGGCCGAGGCCCGGCTCTGATGGACCTTCGCCACGCCCGAGACGACGGCGGCCTCCGGCTGGAGTGCCGGGGTGAACGACTGGTCGGGGCCGGGGTCCTTGGTGTCGCCCTTGTGGATGATGAAGTTCACCGGCGTCGAGGCGTTCTTCAGCGGGACCTTCCAGAACGCGCCGTAGGAGTCGGTGCCGTCCGGCGGGCGCGGTGTGGCCCACTCGGTGGGCACCCCGTCGGCGAGCCCGTCACCCCACAGGTGCAGGCCCCAGCCGTCGTAGTTCTTGTCCGGCCGGCTGTAGCGGATCGTCGCGTGGCCCTGGGCGGCCGCGCGGGACAGGTGCGTCTCCGCCTTCCCCTCCGCGAGCCAGACCTCGCCGTTCCTGGTGGGGTTGACGACCCGGTCGCCGCCGTCCTTCTCGTCACCCTTGTGGGCGATGATCCCGACGTTGGACGCGCCGGGCTTGAGCTTGATCCAGGCGAAACGGCCGTAGGCGTCCTCGCCGGTGAGCTTGAGCGGCTCGGCCCACTCCGTGGGGTTCTCCACGTCGCCCCAGACGTGCAGGCCCCAGCCGTCGTAGTCCTCGCGCTGGTAGTGCACGACCAGCCAGTCGCGCCTGACCGCGCCCGGCTCCTCGGGGGCCGGCTCGGCGCCGACGGTCGCCGCCGCGCTCGCCGAGGCGAAACGGCCCGCGGAGTCCTTCACCACCGCCTTGTAGGAGATCTTCGTGCCCGCCGCGATGCCGCGCAGGTCGTGGAAGACCCGGAAGACACGGCCCGCGGCGGAGGCGTTCGGCGCGTCGTCGGTGCCGATCACCCGCCAGGGGTCCTCGCCGACCTTGGCGGCGAAGGTGACCTGGTCGAAGCCGCCGCCGGGCACGGTCGCGGCGACCGGGATCCGGCCGTCCTCGGCGGTGCCCCTGATCTCGGCCCCCGGCAGCGCGATCGAGACGGCCGGGGCCGCGGCCGGGGTGGCGAGCTTCGCGGACGCCTTGTAGACCACCGCCGACAGGGCGGGGACGGTGAGCGCGAGCTTCGTGTCCGAGCCGGTGGTGAGCGCGGCGGCGCCCTCCCCGTACACCCTGGTGAAGGCGGCGCCCGCGGAGAAGGTGGGCACGCTCGCGCTCGCCGGCTGCTCGGCGTTGTTGACCGCCACGACGTACTCGACCTGCCGCGTGGCGTCGATCCTGGAGAAGGCGTAGACGCCGCCTGAGGCGAGCCGCTCGATCTGGGCGCCGTCGGCCAGGGCCGGGTGGGCGTCGCGCAGCGCGGCCAGGGCGGAGATGCCCCGGTACAGCGGGTGGGAGGGGACGAAGTTGTCGCGCGCGTGGGTCGCGTCGGTGCCGATCAGGTCGTCGCTCAGGTAGCTCTCGGTCTTCGAGGCGAACATGGACGCGCGGGCGTCCTGGTCGCCGCCCTTGCCGGTGAAGCCCTGCTCGTCTCCGTAGTAGACGACCGGCTGGCCCCGGGTGAGGTACATCAGCTCGTGGGCGAGCAGGTCCCTGCGGAGCAGTTCGGAGTCGGGCGCGCCGGGGTTGTCCTGGGAGATGAAACGGCCGATGCGGCCCATGTCGTGGTTGCCGAGGAAGGTCGGCAGCGACGCGGCGTTGCTGTCGGCGTCGGTGTGGTGGTCGTCGCCGGCGTACAGCTGGGCCAGCCGCGCCGCGCCCGCCGTGCCGCCGCTGAAGGAGCGGGCTGCCTCCTGGAACGGGAAGTCCAGGGTGGCGTTCATCTGGCCCCGGGTGGAGTAGCGGCTGGTGAAGGCGGGCTCGCTGGAGTAGACCTCGCCGAACATGAAGAACCGCTTGTTGCCGTGCTGGGCCGCGTAGCCGCGCAGGGCCGGGGAGAACCTCTCCCAGAACTCCATGTTCACGTGCTTGGCGGTGTCGATGCGGAAGCCGTCGAGGCCGGTCTCGCGCACCCACGTCTGGTAGATGTCCGTCATGCCCTTGACGACCTCGGGACGCTCGGTCCACAGGTCGTCGAGGCCGAAGAAGTCGCCGTACTGGTCGTTCTCGCCGCTGAAGGTGGAGTCGCCCCGGTTGTGGTACATCGTCGGGTCGTTCAGCCAGGACGGGGTCTTGGCCTTCTCGGGCGCGACCGGGGTGTACGGGAACGAGCCGGTGTCCACCTTGGGGAAGGTGTTCTTGCCCGCGTAGGCCCGGTCGTCGAACGGCACGCCGTCGGTGTCGACGTAGGGGTAGGCGCCCTTGGACCGGTAGGAGGAGGTCTTCTCCGCGTAGTCGATCACGTCGGCGGTGTGGTTGGTGATGATGTCGAAGAAGACCTTCATCCCGCGCCGGTGCGCCTCGCGCACCAGTTCCTTCATCTGGGCGTTGCTGCCCAGGTGCGGGTCGATCCTGGTGAAGTCGGTGATCCAGTAGCCGTGGTAGCCGGCCGAGACGTTCGCGCCGGTGCCCTGCACGGGGCGGTTGACGAACGCCGGAGTGATCCAGATCGCGGTGCTGCCCAGATTCTTGATGTAGTCGAGCCTGCCGAGCAGCCCCTTGAGGTCGCCGCCCTGGTAGAAGCCCTTGTGGGTCGGGTCGAAGCCGGTGGTGAGCCGGTCGCCGGACAGGCCGCCCCGGTCGTTGCCGGGGTCGCCGTTGGCGAACCTGTCGGTCATCGCGAAGTAGAAGCGCTCGCGGCTCAGGTCGGCGCGGAGCGCGTCGCGGGCCAGGTCCCTGTCCGAGGGTTCGGCGGTGCGGCTCAGCGCGGAGACCACGGGTTCGGCGGGGCGTTGCGGGAGGGGGGCCGAGAGGGCGGTCGGCCCGGGGGATGGCGCGGAGGCCGCGAATCCGGAGGTACCGGTGGCGGAGGCGGCTGCGGGGAGGGGGGTGGCGGCGAGGGGGGTGACGACCAGGGCGGCCGCGAGCGCGGCACCCTGCAGAAAGGTGTTTCTCGCGCGCCGTGGGGGGAGTGGCCAGACCACGGGGGGCCTCCACGGGAGTTGTTTCGAGGGTGTTGCCCGGAAGTTACTCACTGGGATTGCTCTATGCAATCCCTTGCGGCAATTTTCTGAATCCGACTCCCTGCGGACAGGGGCGCCGAGAGGTAACCAAGGGACAAAACTGGATAAATGCCACTTTTTGCCCTCCGGGGGATGGTGGCGCCTCCGTAAGGGTCTCCAGCCGGAGGTGTCTCGGCCCCCGGTTTTGGAGTACTTTGTAACGACTTTGCAGACTCTTGCAGAAAGTTCTTCCAATGGGGTTCACGTCGGCGTAACGTCCGGCGTACTCCAGACCCGGCCGGGCGGCTTCCCCCGCCCCTGGCCGGTCCCCTTGAACCTGAGGAGAAACACATGCGGCGAGCCTTCTCGGCTGCGACGATCGTCGCGGCCCTCGCCCTGGCGGTCTCCGCCTGCGGTGGCGGTGACGCCGGCACGGCGGCCCCCGCCCAGTCCGCGGCGACGGACCCGTCGAAGATCAGCGGCGAGATCACCTGGTGGGACACCGTCCGGCCGGACAGCGAGGGTCCGACGTTCCAGGCGCTCATCAAGGAGTTCCAGGCGAAATACCCGAACATCAAGGTCAAGTACGTCAACGTCCCCTCGGACCAGGCGCAGAACCAGTTCCAGACCGCGGCGCAGGCGGGTACGGGGGCCCCGGACGTCATCCGCTCGGAGGTCGCCTGGACCTCCCAGTTCGCCTCCCTGGGCTACCTGCAGCCGCTGGACGGCAGCCGCGCCGTGGAGAACGAGTCCGACTTCCTGGTCGGCCCGCTGAGCAGCACCAAGTACAACGGCAAGACGTACGCGGTCCCGCAGGTCACCGACACCCTCGCGCTCATCTACAACAAGCGGATCCTGGCGGAGGCCGGCCACGAGAAGGCTCCCGCCACCGTCGAGGAGCTCAAGCAGGCCGCGCTCGACGTCAAGGAGAAGACCGGGGTCAACGGCCTCGCGCTCAACGTCGACTCCTACTTCCTGCTGCCCTTCATGTACGGCGAGGGCGGTGACCTCCTCGACGTGCAGAACAAGAAGATCACCGTCAACTCCCCGGCCAACGTGAAGGCGATGGCCTCGGTGGCCGATCTGGTCACCTCCGGAGCCGCGCCCAAGCCGGCGATCCAGGACAGCTACGCCAACGCGATGACCGCCCTCAAGGACGGCAAGGCCGCGATGATCTACAACGGCCCGTGGGCGCTGTCGGAGATCTACCAGGGCAAGGAGTTCAAGGACAAGGAGAACCTGGGCATCGCCCCCGTCCCGGCGGGCTCGGTCAAGGCCGGCGCCCCCACCGGCGGCTGGAACCTGGCGATCTACGCCGGCTCCAAGAACATCGACGCCTCCTACGAGTTCGTCCGCTTCATGAGCACCCCGGAGGCCCAGGCCAAGGTCGCCAAGGAGATCAGCCTCCTGCCGACCCGCGTCTCCGCCTACGACAACCCCGACGTGCAGGCCAACAAGGACGTCGCCGTCTTCAAGCCCATCATGGAGACCGCGACCGCGCGGCCGTGGATCCCCGAGGGCGGCCAGCTCTTCCAGCCGCTCCTTGAGGGCTACCAGTCGCTGGTCGGCGGCAAGACGACCCCCGAGGACATGCTCAAGAAGGTGGACGACCAGTACCGCGGCATCTTCAAGGACTGGAGCTGATCCGTGGCGCTCTCGACTGGACGTGTGAACAGCACGGCCAGGGACCGGGCCGCGGGCGCCGACGGCGCCCGCGGCCAGGGCCGCCACCAGGGCACCGGCCCGTTCCGGCGAACGGTGGACAGGCACTGGTACGCCTGGGCCATGGTGGCCCCGGTGATCCTGGTCACCGGGCTGCTGATCGGCTGGCCGCTGGCCCGAGGCGTCTACCTGTCCCTGACCGACGCGACCGAGGCCAACATCGGCCGCACCATCGGCGTCAACGTCATCCCCTCGACCTACGAGTTCGTCGGGCTCGACAACTACATCGCGATCCTGACCAGCGGCCTGTTCTGGGAGAAGCTGGTCTGGACCGTGGTGTGGACCGTCGCCTGCGTCTCGCTCCACTACGGCCTGGGGCTGGGCCTGGCGCTGCTGCTCAACCGCAGGCTCAGATTCCGCTCGGCCTACCGGCTGCTGCTCATCCTGCCGTGGGCGATCCCCGGGTTCGTCTCCGCGTTCATCTGGCGCTACCTCTACAACAGCGACTTCGGCGTGATCAACGCGATGCTCAAGGCCGCCGGCCTCGGCGCGGTCGGCTGGCTCGACGACCCGACCACGGCGAAGATCGCGGTCATCGCGGTCAACGTCTGGATGGGTGTGCCGTTCATGATGGTCGCCGTGCTGGGCGGGCTCCAGTCGATCCCCGGTGAGCTCTACGAGGCGGCGGAGGTGGACGGCGCCACCCCCTGGCAGCGCTTCCGCTTCATCACCGTCCCCGGTCTGCGCACCGTGTCGAGCACCGTCGTCCTGCTGGGCACGATCTGGACCTTCAACATGTTCCCGGTGATCTACCTGATCAGCGGGGGAGGGCCGGGCAGCTCCACCGAGATCCTGGTCACCTACGCCTTCCGCGAGGCGTTCACCGGGGTTCGCAACTACTCCAACTCCGCGGCCTGGGGAGTCATCGTCCTGCTGCTCCTCGTCGTGCTGGCCGTGGTCTACCGGCGCTCGCTGCGCAAGCAAGGGGAGGTCTGGTGAGCACCGTCACCACCGGGCACGCCCGCGGCCGCGGGGAACGCAGCGCGGGAAGGTCGATACTGCTGCACGCGACCCTGCTCGCCGCGGTCGCCATCTCACTGTTCCCGATCGTCTGGTTGGTCCTGACCTCGCTCAAGCCGCGCGACGGCTGGCTCTCCAGCGAGCTGGAGATCTTCAACCAGCCCTCGCTGGACAACTACGTCCGGGTGCTGACCGAGACGCAGTTCCCGACCTGGCTGCTCAACTCGGTGATCGTCGCCGGGCTGACCACGGTCATCGGCGTCTTCCTGGCCTCGACGACCGGGTACGCGATCAGCCGCTTCCGCTTCCCCGGCCACCGCGGGGTGATGTGGACGCTGCTGATCACCCAGATGTTCCCGGTGGCGATCCTGATCGTCCCCCTCTACAACCTGATGGCGGGCCTCGGGCTGCTCAACCAGATCGCCGGGCTGGTCATCGCCTACATGACCGTGGCGGTGCCGTTCTGCGCGTGGATGATGAAGAGCTACTTCGACTCCATCCCGCGCGAGATCGACCAGGCCGGACTGGTCGACGGCCTGACCCCGTTCGGCACGTTCTGGCGGGTCGTCCTGCCGCTGGCCAGGCCCAGCCTGGCGGTCACCGCCTTCTACTCCTTCATGACCGCCTGGGGCGAGGTGGCCTACGCCACCGTGTTCATGTCGCAGGAGGAGAAGCGCACGCTCGGCATCGGCCTCCAGCAGTTCGTCGGCCAGCACTGGTCCGACTGGGGCCTGCTCACCGCCTCGGCGGTGCTGATCGCGGTGCCCGCGGCGATCGTCTTCCTGCTCGTCCAGCGGCACCTGGTCGCCGGACTTACCGCCGGTGCCACGAAGTCGTAACACCACCGTGCTATCACGTCCTGACATGTCATCTGATCGGGGAATTTAACATGACTGAGCTGGTTTACGCGGACCATGCCGCCGGGACCGTCACCCGATGGTGGCGCGACGCGGTGATCTACCAGGTCTACGTGCGCAGCTTCGCCGACGGCAACGGCGACGGTGTGGGCGACCTGCTCGGCGTGCGTGGCAGGCTCCCGTACCTGGCGGACCTCGGGGTCGACGCGATCTGGCTCACCCCGTTCTTCACCTCGCCGATGGCCGACTTCGGCTACGACGTGGCCGACTACCGGGACGTGGACCCGATCTTCGGCTCGCTGGCCGACGCCAGGGCGCTGATCGACGACGCGCACGGCCATGGCCTGCGGATCATCGTGGACGTGGTGCCCAACCACACCTCCGACCAGCACGTCTGGTTCGAGGAGGCGGTGGCGGCGGGCCCGGGGGACCCCGCGCGCGAGCGTTACATCTTCCGCCAGGGCCGGGGGGCGACCGGAGAGCTGCCACCCAACGACTGGGAGTCGGTCTTCGGCGGCTCCGCGTGGACCCGGCTGCCGGACGGCGAGTGGTACCTCCACCTGTTCGCGCCCGAGCAGCCCGACCTGAACTGGGAGAATCCCGAGGTTCACGCGGAGTTCGAGTCGATCCTGCGGTTCTGGCTCGACCTGGGGGTCGACGGCTTCCGTATCGACGTCGCCCACGGCATGGTCAAGGCCGAGGGGCTGCCCGACATCGGGCACAGCGACCAGATCCGGATGATCGGCACCGACGTGGTGCCGTTCTTCGACCAGGACGGTGTGCACGAGATCCACCGCGCCTGGCGCAGGCTGCTCGACTCCTACCCCGGAGAGCGGATCGGCGTCGCCGAGGCGTGGGCACCGTCCCCGCAGCGGCTGGCCAACTACGTCCGTCCCGACGAGCTGCACCAGGCGTTCAACTTCCACTTCCTCAACACCCCCTGGGAAGCGGAGCGGTTCCGCGCGGTCATCGAGGAGTCGCTGGCGACCGCCGGACTGGTCGGCGCGCCCAGCACCTGGGTGCTCTCCAACCACGACGTCAAGCGGCACCTCACCCGCTACGGTGGCGGCGAGGTCGGTCTGCGCCGCTCCCGCGCCGCGGCCCTGCTGACCCTCTCCCTGCCCGGCTCGGCCTACGTCTACCAGGGCGAGGAGCTCGGCCTGCCCGAGGTCCTCGACCTTCCCGAGGAGTTCCTGCGCGACCCGCAGCGGCTCCGCAACCCCGACGACGGCCGGGACGGCTGCCGGGTGCCGCTCCCCTGGTCCGACGGCGAGCCGCACTTCGGCTTCAGCCTGCCGGGCGTCAACGGGACGTGGCTCCCCATACCGTCCTCCTGGGGCCCGCTCAGCGTCGAGTCCCAGCTGGAGGAGCCGCTCTCCACGCTGAACCTGTACCGCGAAGCGCTCCGGATCAGGCGGGAGCGGAGGGCCTTCGGCGAGATGCCGCTGGCCTGGCTCGACTCCCCGGAGGGAACGCTGGCCTTCACCCGCGACGCCGGCTTCACCTGCACCGTCAACCTCACCGGCGAGGACGTGGAACTGCCCGCCCCCGGGCGGGTCCTGCTGGCCAGCGCCGAGCCGGTCGTCCAGGGCGGCGTCGCGCGGCTCGCGCCCGACTCCGCCGTCTGGTGGCAACGCGATGACGCCTCCTAGTGCCGTCGGCCCGCTCGGCAACGGCGCCGCCCGGCTGACCGACATCGCCGCGCAGGCCGGGGTCAGCGAGGCCACGGTCAGCCGGGTGCTCAACGGCAAGCCGGGGGTCTCCGCCGTCACCCGGCGCTCGGTGCTGGCCGCGCTGGACGTCATGGGGTACGAGCGTCCGCAGCGGCTGCGCCAGCGCAGCAACGGGCTGATCGGCCTGGTCACCCCGGAACTGGACAACCCGATCTTCCCGGCGTTCGCCCAGGCGTTCGAGAAGACGCTGACCCAGTACGGCTACACCCCGGTGCTCTGCACCCAGCTGCCCGGTGGCGCGGTCGAGGACGAGTTCACCGAGCTGCTCGTGGAGCGCGGGGTCAGCGGCATCATCTTCGTCTCCGGGCTGCACGCAGACGTCACCGCGCGCTCGGACCGCTACACCCAGCTGATCGGGCAGGGCGTGCCCATCGTCCTGCTCAACGGGCACGCCGCCGACGTCCCCGCCCCCTTCATCTCACCCGACGACCGGGCCGCGGCGCGGCTGGCCGTCCAGCACCTGGTCGACCTGGGCCACGAGCGGATCGGCCTGGCCGTCGGTCCCAGCCGGTTCGTGCCGGTGATCAGGAAGATCGAGGGGTACCGGCGGGCGATGGCGCAGTTGCTGGGGGCGACGGAGGTCGACGAGCTGATCTCGCATTCGCTGTTCTCGGTGGAGGGCGGGCAGGCTGCGGCGGCGCAGCTGCTGATGCGCGGCTGTACGGGGATCGTGTGCGCGTCGGACCTGATGGCGCTGGGGGCGATCCGGGCCTGCCGGGATCGGGGGCTCTCGGTGCCGGGGGAGGTGTCGGTGGTGGGGTTCGACGACTCGCCGCTGATCGCGTTCACCGACCCGCCGCTGACCACCGTGCGCCAGCCGGTCCAGTCGATGGTGACCGCCGCCGTCCACACCCTGCTGGAGGCCATCGCCGGCACACCGGGCCAGCACTCCGAACTGATCTTCCAGCCCGAGTTCATCGTCAGGGGATCGACCGGATCCGGCCCCAAGATGCTCCGGTGACGGCCTGATCTCCCCGATCTCCCCTGACCCCCTCTCCCGTCGCTCGAATCCATCACCCCTTCTCCACGAGGGGACCGGCATCGCCGCCGGTCCCTCTCCCCGGCATGTGCACCATCCGGACCGCCCACGGTCCGGGATCTCACTCTCGTTCGATCCACCGATCCCGAGCGCCCGCCCAGGAGGCCGGCATGAGTGTGCACGACCCGGCTCCGCCCACCGTTCCCCGGCTGCTCGCAGCACGGGCGGAGACCGATCCCGACCGCCCCGCCCTCGTCGCCGGTGAGCCCGCCGACGGATCGGGCGACCTGACCTTCGGCCAGTGGGAACGGCGTTCCAACGCCGCCGCCCGCGGCCTGCTCGCGCGCGGGCTCCGTCCAGGAGACCGTGTCGGCCTGCTGTTCGGCGGGGACGAGTGGCCCGCCTTCGCCGTCGCCTTCTGCGCCGTGCTCAAGGCCGGCGGCGTGGCGGTGCCGCTCTCCGCCCGCCTCGGCGGTCATGAGATACGCGACACCCTGCGGCGTTGCGCCGCCGTGGGCGTGCTGCACGGGCGGCAGGCCCCCGCGCCTGCCGGGGAGGACCCCGGCCGGTGGCGGTCACCGGTGCCGGACGGCGGCGACGGCTCACCGATCAGCGGCGTCGAGGTGCGACCGGGCGACCTCGCCCAGATCATCTACACCTCCGGCACGACCGGTACCCCCAAGGGGGTCGGCGCCACCCACGCCAACCTGACCCACGGCCGCCCGCTACGCCCTCGCCGCCGGGCCTACGCCCACTCCGAGCGCTTCCTGCACGCCTTCCCCATCGGGACGAACGCCGCGCAGATGATGCTGATGGACGCCCTCACCGCCCACCCGGCCGCGCTCACCCTCCCCGGATTCGAGCCCGAGGAGTTCTGCCGCCTCATCGAGACCCACCGCGTGGGCACCGTCTTCCTCGTCCCGTCCATGGCCATCGAACTGCTCGGCTCCGGCGCCCACCGCAGACACGACCTGTCCGGGGTGCTGCTGCTCAGTTCCTCGGCCGCCGCGCTGCCCCCGTCCGTCGCCCAGGACCTGGCCGTCGCCTTCCCGGGGGCGACGCTGGTCAACTACTACACCTCGACCGAGGCGGTCCCCGCCCAGACCACCATGATCGTCGATCCCGCCAGGCCCACCTCCCTGGGACGCGCCACCGACCCCGGTGACCTGCGCGTCCTCGGCGAGAACGGGGAGAGGCTACCTCCGGGTGAGACGGGCGAGGTCTGGCTCCGCTCCCCGGCGCCGCCGCGCTCCTACGTGGGCGACCCCGAGGGCAGCGCGCTGGTCTTCCGCGACGGCTGGGTGCGGATGGGCGACGTCGGCCACCTCGACGCCGACGGCTACCTCTACCTGTCCGACAGGGAGACGGACGTCATCAAGTCGGGCGCCCTGAAGGTCTCGACCGTGCGGATCGAGGCGGTACTGCACGAGCACCCCGCGGTGGCGGAGGCCGCCGTCGTCGGCGTTCCCCACCCCGTGATGGGCGCGCTGCCCGCCGCCGCCGTACGGCTGGCGTACCCGGTGCCGATGGACGAGATCCGCGACTTCCTGTCCGGGCGGCTGGCCCGCCAGGAACTGCCGACCAGGATCGTGCCGGTCGAGGAGTTCCCCCGCAACGACCTCGGGAAGATCCTGAAGTCCGGGGTCCGCGAGCTGTTCGCCGCGCGGGGCCGCCGGGTCCCGCTGACCGCGGGGCAGGCCGGACCGCCGGCCCACGAGGAGACGGTCCGGGTGGCGATGCGGGTACGAGACACCGTCGACCCGGGGATCCTGCGCAGGGCGCTCCGCGAGGTCGCCGCCGCCCACGAGGCACTGAGGCTCACCTTCCCCGTGCCGGACGGCGCCCGCGTCGCCGAGATCACGCCGGAGGCGGAGCCCGAACTCGTCCGCGTCCCGCTGGAGGCCGCCGTCGAGTACGAGCTGTCCCGGGGTTTCGACCTCGAACGGGGGCCGCTGCTCAGGACGATCCTGACCGACCCCACCCCCGGCGGGTCCCTGCTGGTGCTCTGCGCCTCCGCGCTGGCCTGTGACGACTGGTCACTCGAGACGGTCCTGTACGAGCTCGGCACCGCCTACGCCGCCGCTCTCGCCGGGCGTACGGCACCGCCCCCGCCGGCCACCGCGAGCTACGCCGACTGGGCCGCCACCCGCCCCCCGGCCCCGGGTGTCCCGCCGTCCCGGTCCCCGTCGCCGCTCCCGCACCTCCCGGCCGGCGTCGCCGGGGCATACGGCTTCAGCCTGCCGCCCGAGACGGCCGGGCGGCTTCGGCAGGTGGCGCGGGCCCGCCGGGTGGCGCCCGCCGAGGTGGCCCTGGCCTGCTGGGCGGCCGCGCTGTCGCGGGCCGGGGGCCTGACCGAGCCGACGGTGCTCGTGCGCGAGCCGGGGCGCTCGGAACCCGCCCACGCCACCCTGGTCGGCCCGCTCGCGCTGGACGTGGCCGTCCGGATCACGATCCCCGGCGACCCCGGCGACCCCGTCGATCCCGCCGCGCTGATCGGCCTGGCCGAAGCGGCGCCGGAAACGGCGGGGCATGCCGGCCGGTTCCGTTTCGAGGGCTTCCGTCCTGAGCCGTACCTGCCCGGCCTGAAGTCCGAACCGTACTCGCTGCCCGCGGCTCCGCCCGCCGACGGCGGGCCGTCCCTCACCCTCACCGAACAGCCGGACGGATCCATGTCCGGCGTCTGCGTGGGACCCGCCGCCGACGACCTCGGCCGGGGGTTCCAGCGCCTGTGCGACCTCCTCGCTCCCTGATCGACCCCCTGACTCCCCCTGATGAGCTCTCTCCGCCGAGCCCTCATCTGAGATCGGAAGTGATGCCAGTGACGTCCGAGATCGTCTCCGCACCCGTTCGGGCCTCGCTCGCCCAGCAGGGAATATGGTTCAACGAACGGCTGGGCGGCATCGGGACCGTCTACACGATGCCGTTCTCCGTCACCTTCGACGGTCCCCTCGACGCGGCCGCCCTGGCCGCCGCCTGGGAGGGGCTCGTCGCCCGCCATCCCGTTCTGGCCCGCGCGGTCGAGGAGCGGCAGGGCGTGCCCTACCTGGTACCCGCCGTCCCACCCGGGCTGCGGGTGGCGGACGCCCCGCGGGAACGGCTCGCGGAACTGGTACGGGCCGAGATCCTGCGCCCCTTCGACCTGGCCGCCGGACCCCTGGTGCGGGCGGTCCTGTACCGGGAGGGCGCCGGGCGGGCGACGCTGCTGGTCGTGGCACACCACATCGTCTTCGACGGCGAGTCCACCTCGGTGTTCCTGCGCGACCTCGCCGAGCTCTACCGGGCCGAGGTCACCGGAACCCCCGCGGACCTGCCCGAGCTGCGCCACGAGGAGCCGGGCGCCGGGCGCGTCGAAGCCGGGCTCTCCTTCGCCAGGGAGTTCTGGAACTCGCGGTGGCGCCAGCCGACAGAGGTGACCCTGCCGGGACTGGCGGGGGAGACGGCCACCTCGGCCGAGGGCGCGGCCGAGGGCGCGGTCGTGGAGTTCGCGCTGGCGGACGAGGCACGGGAGGCACTGGCCCGGCTGGCGGAGGAGATCGGTGCCGGCAGGTTCGAGATCGTGCTCGCCTCGCTGCACGCGCTCCTGTACCGGTACGGCAACACCGAGCCGACCGTCGCGGTCGATCTGGGCACCCGATCGCCGGAGACCCGCCACCACCTCGGCGCCTTCGTCAACGAGTTGCCCGTCACGGCCAGGATCCAGCCGGATTGGAGTTTCCGCCGGTTCGTCGCCGACCAGCGGTTCGGCTACGGGCTCCGCTCCGACCTGCGCGGCCTCTACCGGGTCAGGGAGGTGCCGTTGTCGCGGGCGGTCAGCGGCGTACGGCCCGGCGTCTCGCTCGCGCCGGTCTCGCTCGGCTACCGCAGGCGCGAGGCCGCGCCCGCCTTCTTCGGCGTGGACGCCCATGTGGAGTGGGCGCTCTTCAACCACACGGTCCGCGGCGCCATGCGCGTGCACATCGTGGACGGGCCGGACCGGTTCGGCGTCGCCCTCCAGTACAACCCGGAGGCGATGGGCCGCGACGACGCCGAGCGGGTCGCCGCCCACTGGCGGACGCTGCTCGCCGCGGCGGCGGCCGAACCGGACGCGCCCCTGGCCGGGCTGCCGCTGCTCGGCGCGGAGGAGACCGGGCTGCTGCTGTCGGGCTGGAACGACACATCGGTCGACTACCCCGAGCTCACCCTGCCCGAGCTGGTGGCCGTGCAGGCGGCCCGTACCCCGGACGCCACGGCCGCCGAGTGCGGCACGGACTCGATGACCTACGCGGAGCTCAGTGCGGCCACCGACCGCCTGGCCGGGCGGCTGCGCGCCGCGGGGGTGGGCCCGGGGAGGCTGGTCGCGATCTGCGCGGAGCGTTCGCCGGCGACCCTGGTCGGGCTGCTGGCCGTGGCGCGAGCCGGGGGTGCCTACCTGCCGCTCGACCCCGGACACCCCGAGGAGCGGCTCCGTTTCGTACTGGAGGACTCCGGCGCCGGGCTGCTCCTGACCGATCTCGCGACACGGGACCGCCTGGCCGGGCTCGAGCTCCCCACCCTCGTCCTCGAAGACCCGGCCGCCCCGGCCGAGGCGGAAGAGCCGGCCGGTCTCGGCCGGCCGTCGCCGGAGGATCTCGCGTACGTCATCTACACCTCCGGCTCCACCGGGCGCCCGAAGGGCGTGGAGATCCCGCACCGGGCCCTGACCAACCTGCTGCTCGCCATGCGCGACCGGCTCGGCTCCCGCCGGGGGGACGGCTGGCTCGCCCTGACCTCGCTGTCGTTCGACATCTCCGCGCTGGAGCTCTACCTGCCGCTGGTCACCGGCGGCCGGGTCGTCATCGCCTCCGGCGACGCCGCCAGGGACGGGCGCGAACTCGTCAGGATCGCCGGGTGCGGGGTGACCCACGTGCAGGCCACCCCGTCCGGCTGGCGGATGCTGCTCGACTCCGGGCTCGACCTGCCGCACGTGACGGCGCTGGCCGGTGGGGAGGCACTGCCCGCCCCGCTGGCTCGCGAGATCCTGCGCAGGACCGGCCGTCTGATCAACGTCTACGGTCCCACCGAGACGACGATCTGGTCGATGAGCGCGGAGATCACCGAACCTGTCACGGCGGTGCCGATCGGCGAGCCGCTCGCCAACACCCGGGTCCATGTGCTCGACGAACGGCTCGGCCTGCTCCCGATCGGAGTGCCGGGAGAGCTCTGCGTCGCGGGCGACGGCATCGCCGACGGCTACCGGAACCGGCCCGAGCTGACCGCGGAGCGGTTCGCGGACGACCCGTTCGGCCCCGGGCGGCTCTACCGCACCGGCGACCGGGTGCTCAGGCGGGCCGACGGCCTGATCGAGTTCATCGGCAGGCTGGACGACCAGATCAAGCTCCGCGGCCACCGCATCGAGCCGGGCGAGATCGAGGCCCGGCTGCTCGAACACCCTCAGATCCGCCGCGCGGCCGTGCTCGCCAGGGAGGACGACAAGGGCGAGCGGCGGCTGGTCGCCTACCTGGAGGCCGAGGCCGTCCCCGGTGACCTGCGGGAGCACTGCGCGAGGACGCTCCCGCCGTACATGGTCCCGAGCGACTTCGTGTGCCTGTCCCCGCTGCCGCTCACCGCGAACGGCAAGCTCGACCGGACCGCGCTGCCCGCCCCCGACACGGGAGGGGAGCGGGAGGCGAAAACGGGCTCGGCGGTGCCGGTCGCCTACAGCGGTGTGGCCGCCGAGCTCCACGAGATCTGGTGCGAGGTGCTGGGGGCGGCGGAGGTCGGTCCGGAGGAGGACCTGTTCGAACTGGGCGGGCACTCGCTCACCATCACCCAGATCGCCTCCCGGGTCCGCCTGCGCCTGGGCGCCGACCTGCCGCTCCACGTCTACTACGACGACCCCACGATCCAGGCGGTCGCCGCCGCGGTCGAGCGCCTGCGCGGGGAGGGCTGAGCACGTGCCGACCCACCTGCGGGACGCCGCCCGCACCGACGGCGTCCCGCTCTCGCCCGGCCAGGAACGGCTCTGGTTCCTGGATCAGCTCAACCCCGGTGACGCCGCGTACAACGTCTACGTCTCGGAACGGCTGCGCGGACCGCTGGACGCCGCGGCGCTGGCCCGCGCGTTCGATGAGGTCGTGGCCAGGCACGAGGTGCTGCGCACCCGCTACCCGAGCATGGACGGCCGGCCGGTCCAGGTCGCCGAGGAGTCCGGCCCCGGGCTGGAGCGGGTCGACCTGTCCGGTGGGGCCGTGCCGGATCCGGTCGTGCGGGCGCGGGAACTGGTGGCCGAGCTGACCAACCGGGGGTTCGACCTGGCGGCGGGGCCGGTGCTGCGCGCCGTCCTCATCCGGCTGGCCGCCGACGACCACGTGCTCTGCCTAGTCGTCCACCACATCGCGGTGGACGGCTGGTCGCTGGGCGTGCTCCGGGGCGAGCTGACCGCTCTGTACGAGGCGTTCGCCGCGGGGCTGCCCTCGCCGCTCCCACCGCCCGCGCTGCAGTACGCCGAGTACGCCGTGGCCCGCCGCGAGGCCCCCGCCGAGGAGGACCTGAGGTACTGGCGGGCCAAGCTCGCCGATCCGCCGGTTCTCGCGCTGCCCACCGACCGCCCGCGCCCCCGGATCAGGACCGCGCGCGGCGCCTACGTCTCGCGGATCATCCCCGGGCCGCTGGCGGCCGAGGTGGCCAGGCTGGCCAGGAGCGAGCGCTGCACGCTGTTCATGACGCTCACCGCCGCCTTCCAGGCACTGCTGGCCCGCCACACCGGGCAGGAGGACATCTGCCTGGGCACCCCGGTCGCGGCCAGGGACCGGCCCGAGCTGGAGGGAATGATCGGTTTCGTCGTCAACACGCTCGTGCTGCGGGGCGACCTGTCGGGCGACCCGACCTTCCGCGACCTGCTGCGCCGTACCCGCGCGACCGCGCTGGAGGCGTACCAGCGCCAGGACACGCCCTTCGACGTCCTGGTCAACGAGCTCGGGGTGGAGCGGGACCTGTCGCGCACCCCGGTCTTCCAGGCCCAGTTGGTCCTGCACGGCCGGGACCAGGAGGGGCCACCGCTGCCGGGGATCGTCACCGAGTTGTTCGAGGGCGGCTTCGCCCTGTCCAAGTTCGACCTCTCCCTGGAGATCGGGCACGACGGCGACGGGCTGCGGGCGCACCTCTCCTACAACGCGGACCTGTTCGAACCGGGCACCGCCGAACGGCTCGCCGCCCACTTCGAGAACCTGCTGCGTTGCGCGACCGGTGCCCCGGACACCAGGCTGTCGGAGCTGGAACTGCTCGGCCAGGACGAGCGCGAGCTCGTCCTGGAACGATGGAACGGCGGGGCGTCACGTCCGGGCGCCGCCGGGGAGGTCACCACCCTGCACGGGCTCGTGGAGCGTGCCGCGGCCCGCTCGCCGGACGCCGTCGCGGTCGTCTTCGGCGCCACCGAGCTGACCTACGGTGAACTCGACTCCCGAGCCGACCGGCTCGCCCGGGTACTGCGCGGTCACGGGGTCGGCAGGGACGACCGCGTCGCCGTCTGCCTGGAGCACTCGCCCGACCTGGCGGTGGCCGTGCTGGCCGTGCTCAAGGCGGGGGGCGCCTACCTGCCGCTCGACCCGGAGCAGCCCGCGGACCGGCTTGCCCACCTGGTCTCAGACTCGGGGACGACGGTGCTGGTGACCGCTCCGGCGCTGGCCGACCTGCTCCGCGCCCAGGTAACGGTCCTGCTCGACGGGGGCGAGGTCGTGGACCCGGGAGACCCCGCGGATCCTCAGGAGCCCGCGGGAGCGGGACCGGACGACCTGGCCTACGTGATCTACACCTCGGGTTCCACCGGCCTGCCCAAGGGCGTCGCCGTGCAGCACAGGCAGGTCCTCAACTACCTCGCCGACGTGCGCGAGCGATTCGAGATCGTGGACGGCGCCCGGTACGCCCTGCTGCAGTCGCTCTCCTTCGACTTCGGAGTCACGGTCTTCTACCTGGCCCTGGCCACGGGGGGATGCCTGCACCTCGTCCCGTCGCGGATCTCCGGCCCGGATCTCGCCGACTACGCGGACCGGGTGGGGATCGACTACCTGAAGATCACTCCCTCGCACCTGGCGGCGCTCACCGCCGAGGTCGACCCGCGCCGGATCCTGCCCCGCCGCATGCTCATCCTCGGCGGCGAGGGCTCGGCCTGGGAGTGGACCCGCGAGCTGGCCGCCCTCGGCGTCTGCCGCGTGGTGAACCACTACGGCCCCACCGAGGCGACCGTCGGCGCGACCACGTACGAGGTGGGGGCCACCGACGACGTCCGGGGGCCGATCACGCCGATCGGGCGGCCGCTCGGCCATGTCCGGGCCTACGTCCTGGACGCCGGCCTCGGGCCGGTGCCGATCGGCGTGGTCGGTGAGCTCTGCCTCGGCGGCGACCGGCTGGCACGCGGGTATCTCGGCCGCCCGGACCTGACCGCCGCCGCCTTCGTCCCCGACCCCTATGGCGGGCCGGGGGACAGGCTCTACCGCACCGGCGACCTGGCCCGCAGGCTGCCCAGCGGCGACCTGGAGTTCCTGGGCCGCCGCGACCTCCAGGTCAAGATCCGCGGGTACCGGGTCGAGCTGGGCGAGGTCGACGAGGCGCTCCGCGCCCTACCCGGCGTCGCCCACGCGGTGGTGGACGCCCGCGGCCGGCCCGGGGCACTGGAACTGGTCGCCTACCTGGTCGCGGCGGGGACATCCGGGGAGCCCGAGGCCGAGGGCACCGGCCAGGGCCCCGGTGGACCGGGCGTGGCCGAGCTGCGCGGGCGGTTGCGGGCCGTGCTGCCCGACTACATGGTGCCGACCCGCTACGTCTGGCTGGAGCGGTTGCCGCTGAAGTCGCACGGCAAGGTCGACAGAGCCGCGCTTCCCGACCCCGAGGCGGCCGGGCCGGATCGGACCGGGGAGTTCGAGCCGCCCTCCGGGATGGTCGAGGAGGCCGTCGCAGCGGCGTTCGCGCAGGTGCTCGGGGTGGAACGGGTCGGCGCCGGGGACGACTTCTTCGACCTGGGCGGGCACTCGCTGCTCGCCGTGCGGGTGGTCGCCAGGCTCCGCCGGAGCCTGGACGGCATGCGGCCGGTCAGTGTGATGGACCTGTTCGGCCACCCGAGCCCGCGAGCGCTGGCCGCCCTCGTCGAGTCGGACGACGGCGGGCCGCGCGGCCTGCTGTACGAGCTGACACCCAAGATCGCCGCACCCGGGCTGTCCCTGGTGTGCGTGCCGTACGGCGGCGGCAGCGCGGTGGTCTACCAGCCGCTCGCCGACGCCCTGCCCGCCGGGTGCGCGCTGCACGCGGTGGCGGTGCCCGGCCACGACCTGGGGCTGGCCGAGGAGCCACGCCCGCTGGCCGAGGTCGCCGCCGACTGCGTGGCCGAGATCCTGGCCAAGGTGTCCGGGCCACTGGTGCTCTACGGCCACTGCGGGGTGGGCGGCGCGCTGACCGTCGAGATCGCCCGCCGGGTGGAGGCCGCGGGGCGCCCGCTTGAGGCGGTCTACCTCGGCGGGCTGTTCCCGTTCGCCCGGCCCACCCGCGGCGTGCTCGGCCGATGGGCCCGCCTCACCCGGCTGGAACGGCTGCGCGCCGACCGGGGCCAGGTGAACTGGCTGACCGGAATGGGCGCCGACCTGTCCGGGCTGACCGAGGAACAGCTGGCGTTCGTCGTGCGCAACATGCGGCACGACTCCCGCGAGGCGGAGGACTACTTCACCCGGCTGGTCGAGGAGGGGGCGAAACCGCTGAGGGCCCCGATCATCTCGGTGGTCGGCGAGCGCGACCCCAGCACCGAGTTCCACCGCGAGCGCTACACCGAGTGGGGTTTCCTGTCGCCCCGTACCGCCCTCGCCGTGCTCGACGAGGGCGGCCACTACTTCCTCAAGTACCGGGCCGAGGAACTGGCCGAGATCGTCACCACGGTCCACCCGGCCCTCGCGGAACCTCCGGTGCCGGGGGCGGGGCCGCCGGAATCCACCGGCGGCACCTGGCGCCTCGCCGCCGCCTCCGGCGCCCCGGACGCCCCGGGTGGCCCAGGCCGCTCCGGCGGGCCGGACGGCCGGGAGGCGCCCGAACCGAGCCTGGCGCGCTTCCTGACGATCGCGGTCGGGCAACTGGTCACCATCGTGGGTGCCACGCTCACCGAGTTCGCGATCCCCATCTCCACCTACCTGGACGGCGGATCGCTCACCCGGTTCGCCGTGCTCCAGGTGCTCGCGCTGATCCCCGGAATCCTGGTCGCCCCGCTGGCCGGCGCGATCGTGGACCGGTCGAGCAGGCGGGCCGTCATGCTCGGCGGCAACGTCGCGGCGCTCGTCGTACAGCTGATCACCGGCATCCTGGTGTGGAGCGGCACTCTGGCGGTCTGGCACCTGTACCCGTTGCTCACCGCCCTGTCCGTCGCGCTGACCTTCCAGCGACTGGCCTACGTCTCGGCCATCCCGCAACTGGTCCCCAAACGCTATCTCGGGCACGCCAACGGGGTGGTCCAGGCGACCACCGGCGTGGCGCAGTTCATCGCGCCGCTCGGCGCGGTGGGGCTGCTCGCGCTCACCGGGCTGGGAGGCATCCTGGTGCTCGACGTCGCCGGGTACGTCGCGGGCGTGATCGTGCTGCTCTGCGTCGCCTTCCCCGCGACGCTGGCCGGCGAGCGCCACGAGTCCGTCGCGGCGGAGATCGCCGGGGGCTTCCGGCTGCAGATGGGCCGGCCCGGCTTCCGGGCCATGCTGGTCTTCTTCGCGCTCTTCAACCTGGTGCTCTCCCCGGTGTTCCTGCTCTTCTCGCCGCTGGTGCTCTCCTTCGGGACGCTCGGCGACGCCGGGTTCGTCGCGCTGCTCGGCGGCGCGGGCGCGGTGACCGGCGGCCTGGTCATGAGCGTGTGGGGCGGGCCGGCGCGCCGCCGGATGTTCGGCGTGCTGATGGGGACGCTGGCGCTGGCGGCCTGCTGTCTGGTGACCGGCGCGCACGAGTCGCTGCTGTTCGTCGGGGCCGGTGCGTTCGGGGTGTCCTGCTCACTCGCGCTCGTCAACGGCGTCTACGCCACCATCGTCCAGGTCAAGGTGCCCCAGCGGTTCCACGGCCGGGTCTTCGCGCTCAACCAGATGGTCGCGCTGTCGACGATCCCGCTCGGCGTGGCCCTGATCGCGCCGTTCGGCGAGCGCCTGCTGGAGCCGATGTTCCTGCCGGGCGGCCTGCTGGCCGATACGGCGGGCGCGGTCATCGGGGTGGGGCCGGGCCGCGGCATCGCGTTCATGTACATCGTGTGCGGCCTGCTGGTCGCACTGATCGCGGCCGGCGCGTTGCGCAGCCGGGCGCTGTCCCGTTTCGACGACGAGGTGCCGGACGCCGTGGCCGACGACCTCGTCGGTATCGAGGCCCTGAGCCGAAGGACCGGGCCGGACGGAAGAACAACGAGAAAGGAGCCGGTCCAGTGTCCCTGACCGTCCCCGCAGTCCACGTCAACTGGACCGGCCCGTACCGGGCCGGCCTCCGCCGCCACCGGGACCGGGCGCTGGAGAACGGACCCTACGGCCTGCCGGTCGAGGAGATCCTCACCTGCGTGCACAGCGTCCATGCCTGGCGCACCTTCCACGGAGGCGTCGAGCTGGTGACCGACGAACTGGGAGCCTCCTACGCCGCCGCGCAGGGGCTCGACGCGCTCTACGACCGGGTCGACACCCGCCTGGACGAGCTGGACGCCCTCGACGTCGACCCGCTCCTGTACTTCGCGGCGGGCAAGAGCCATGCGGCCCTGTCGCGGACCGCGCCGTTCGCCGTGGTCGACACCGACCTCTACCTGCGCCGTCCCATCGACCACCTGGAGCGCGGCGGGTTCGTCTTCGCGCACTGGGAGTCGGTCGGCAACTCCGTCTACCCGCCGATCGAGGAGATCCCCAATCCCGCGGGCCTGGACCTGTCCCGCTGGACGTTCGACACCCCGGCCGCGAACATGGCCGTCTCGGTCTTTCTCGACGACCGGCACCGCGCCGAGTACGCCGAGGCGGCGATGGCGTTCATGACCGGCAACGCGGGCCCTTCGAGCACCGACCCGATCGTCCGCCAGACCTTCGCCGAGCAGCGCATCGCCCCCGCGGTCGCCCGCTCCCTCGGCGTGGACCCGCGCCCGGTCACCGAGCGCTTCTGGATCGTGGAGACCGAGGAGTGGGACGGGCCCTCCTACGCCGACCGGTTCCACCACACCTGGAACCAGAAGCGTCTGCTGCGCCAGTTCCCCGAGCTGCGCCCGGCCTACTGGCGCTACCTGCTGGAGGACCTGCTCTGGAACCACCCTTCCGCCGCCGACCTGCTCCTGTCGGTGCCCGCGCTCGAAGAGTGCGCCGACCTCATCCGGGCCGTCCGGCGCGACCTGGCCGCACACGGCCCCAGCGTCCTCGATTGGAAGAGGCCATGACCCCGTACCGAGACCGGCTGGAGGAAGAATGACCGCGCAGAGCACCGAGACGGAGCTGGGCGCCCTGTGGCGTCAGGTGCTCCGTGTCCCCGAGGTCGCCCCGGGCGACAACTTCTTCGAGCTGGGCGGCGACTCCTTCAGGGCCGCCCAGCTGGCCTCCCTGATCGGCGACCGCCTGGGCGTGCCCGTCACCCCGGCCCTGGCCTTCGACCGGCCCGAACTGGGAGGGCAGGCCCGCTGGATCGACGACGCGCGCGCCTCGGCCGTCCCGGCCGCGGCCGCTCAGGAGACGGGCGGGGGAGCGGCGCTCAGCACCCAGCAGGAGGAGTTCCTGCACTGGATGTTCGAGAGCGAACCGGTCCGCGACATAGGATCCTGCGCCACCGCGATCCGTATCCGGGACGCCCTCGACGTGCCGCTCCTCACCCGGGCGCTGGAGGCGGTGATCGCCCGGCACGAGCCGCTGCGCACCGTCGTCACCGCCTCGGGGCGGGTCCTGGTCGCGGACGAGCTGCCTCCCGAGGTCGCCGAGGTCGCTGCCTCCGGTGACACGCCGTCGGAGCGCGAGCGCGACGCCGAGCGGATCGTCTGGCACGAGCGCATGCGCCTGGACAGCGTGCTGCGCGGCCCGCTCGTCCGGGCGCTGGTGGTGCGCGTCGACGAGGACGACCACGTGCTGGTCCTCGCCGTGCACCACTTCGCCTTCGACGGGTTCTCGCTGGGCGTCATGCTCAGGGAGCTGGGCGTCGTCTACTCGGCGTTGCGCACCGGCCACCCCAGCCCGCTGCGCCCGCTGCCCATGACCTACGCCGACCACTGCGCCTTCGCCCGGGAGCAGTGGCCGCGCAACCGGGCCTACTGGAACCGGGTCCTGGACGGCGCCCCCCGCGACCTCACACCGTTCCCCGGCCGCCGGGACACCGCCCTGTTCTCCCGGCGCAGGCACGCCTTCGAGATCGACGCGGGGCTGGCCCGCGGGCTGCGGGAGACCGCCCAGGCGCGGGGCGCGACCACGTTCATGGCGGTGGCGGCATGCTGGACCTGGTTGCTCCGCCAGTGGACGGGGATGACGGATCTGGTGGTGATGTCACCCGTGCCGGGTCGTACCGCGCCCGAGCACGAGGCGCTGATCGGCTGCCTGGTGCAGTCGCTCGTCCTGCGCTTCGACGCTTCGGGAGAGCCCGCCTACTCCGAGCTGCTCGACCGGGTCAGGGCGGTGTCGGTGGGGGCGGTGACACACCAGTTCCACTCCTACCTGGAGACCAGGCTGCGGGTGCCGTTCCCCTCGCGGATCCACTACGAGAGCTTCGGCGCCCCGCACTTCCCCGGCCTGTTGTCGGAGGCGTTCCCCTTCCCGCGCGAACAGGAGGGACTCGACTGGGCGGCGAACCCGGGCGAACTCGACCTCAGCGCTCCCGAGCTGATCGTCGAGGAGCAGCGGGACGGCTCCATGCTCGCCGCCGTGGTCTACAACCACTACGGGTACGACCCCGAGACGGCCGCCGAACTCGCCGGGGCCTTCCAGCGCTACGCCCGCATCGCGGTCGAGCACCCGGACGACCCCCTACCCGGGCTGGGGGCGGCCTGACCTCGTCTTTCAGTCTGCTGTGGCGCTGAACCATAAGGACGCCGGCGGATGTGGCCTAAGCGCCTGTTCCTAAGCTTCTGACCTTGCGCTTCGTGATCAGCAGGTGAAGAGACCCCGCCGGCGTGTGCCGGCGGGGTCTTGGCATGCGGGTGGCGTCCCGAATGCGTCCTTCCGGGATCGGTCAGGAAGCGGCTGCCGGGTGCGGGTCGCCGAGGTACGGGAACCGGTCCAGGGTGTCGGTGTGCGGGTTCAGACCGGTGGGCGGAGCCTCGTTCCTGGTGAGGAACGCGACGCGGATGTTGATGACGTCTTCGGTGAATGTCCGGCCATTAGGGTACGCAGCCGGCTTGGATGGGTCGAAGCGCAGCACGTCCGGCAGGAGGCCGTGCTCGTCGATCGCGTTGATCGCATCCTCGCGCGAGTAGCCGCCGGTGTGGCCCAGCAGATGGACGAACTGGTCGGTCCAGTTGTCCCGGTCGTTGACCGGCTCGCCGGCGTTGTAGTCCTCCTTCGTGTCATCGGTGTTGAAGAAGCTGCTCATCGACGGGTGTCCGGCCCGGTCGGCGTGGACGAGTTCGCCGTCGCGCCGGACGCTGCACCGGCCCCAGATGTGCAACCCGGACTTGGGCGCCAGCTCCGCGGTCGGTAGTTCGATGGCCATGGAGAAGACGTTGGCCATGAGGTTGGAGTCGACGCCGGTCCACGGGGACTTCCCGCCCAGATGTGGTGCGGTGAAGTTCCGCTTACCGCTGGTGTCGAACAGGTTCTTGATTCCGTCGAAGTCGAAAAAGAAGGCGTCACTGCGGCTGCCGGCGGCCACCTTGTAGTCGCCGCTGCCGACCACGTTGGCCTGGGGGCCGAAGGAGACGGCGGCGTCCGACACGATCTTGGTGCCGACCGCCTCGGGCTTGCGGGAGTCCGCACCGGTTGCCATGAGGACGCTGTAGGTCTGAGAGCCGTCGGATGCCGGCGGGCTGAAGACCCAGCTGAAGGCGACGTCGGTCAGATAGTCGCCGTCGTTGTCGATGTTCAGGCGGTATACGGCGTCGGGGTGCAGGGCGTCCGCGTTGGGATTGGCGTTGAGGATGACAACGGTCCTGCTCGGATCCCCGGGTGCGGTGAAGGCGTAGAGGTCGCACAGATCGAGACGCTGGTCTCCGAGTGGTGGCCCGAGGCTGAGGCCGGTGAAGTGATTGGACATATCAGGCCCTTTCATTGCTCGCTCACCAGACCCCTGCTGGAACGCTCCATTGGCCGTTCTGCGGCGCGGTCACGTCCCGTGGAGTGGCGTAGGAGTTGATCTCCGCTTGATCCTGTTTCTGCAGGTTAAGCTCTCCCCGCCAAAATGAACGAGAGGTATTGACGGGTGGCGAGTCGCTCGGCTCACCGGTGGTGCGAGCCCGCGTGCGGTGGCCCGGACGTGTGCGAACTGCGGCCTGCCTGTGCCGGAGCAGGCCCGGTCGTCGCGGCGGACGGGTAGCCCTTGGTGATGCCGTGCCCGACCGCGAACGGCACCGGTGGGCCGGTAGGAGGCCGGGCGGCGACTCCGCCCCCGACCGTGACGGACGCCCCTCCCGGCGGCCGGCCCACCGTGGGATGCACGCCGTCGCCGACCCGCCAGGAGCCCGCGGGTGAAGCGAAGGTAACGGCTGGCTGTGGGTCCGTCCTTGCGGATCGCTGACCAAACCCCGGGTGTGCGAAGATCTGCGCCTGACACACCTGTGGTGACGGCGATGGAGCGTACCAGCATGAGATCGACGAGACGGTGGGCCACTCCGGTGGCAGGGGCTTTCCTGGCGGGAGGCATGCTCGTCGCACTACCCGAGGCCACCGTGGCGGCGGCGGGCACCGTTTACTACGTCGACTCCAAGGCGGGGGACGACGCCGCGGCGGGCACCTCGGCCGCGGCGCCCTGGCGCAGCCTGGACAACGTCAACGCCGCCACCCTGCGTCCCGGTGACATCGTGCGCCTCAAGCGCGGCAGCGGCTGGCCAGGGGCGCTGAGACTGTCCGGCCAGGGCACCGCGGCCAGCCCCATCCTGGTCGAGCCGTACGGCAAGGGCGCGGCCCCGAAGGTCAGTGGCAGGGGCGAGGACTGCGTGGTGATCTCGGGCTCCTACGTGCGGGTTGTGGGGGTGCGGGCCAGCAACTGCCGGTGGGCCGGCTTCGAGGTCGGCGGCAGCCGCAACGAGCTCGACCGGATCGTCGCCGACCGCAACGTCACCGGGGTCCAGTTCTTCGGCGCGCACAACGTGCTCAGGAACAGCGTGCTGAGCGACAACAACCGCATGAGCGTCAACGACGAGGGCGGCGACAACGACTCCGGCGCCTTCGGCGTGCTGCTCAACGGCGACGACAACCTCGTCACCGGGAACCTGATCACCGGCAGCTACGCGAGCAGCAAGGACTACGGCACCGACGGCGCCGCGGTCGAGGTGTTCAACGGCGACCGCAACCGGATCACCCACAACGTGGCCAGGGAGAACAAGACCTTCGTCGAGCTGGGCGCGCAGAAGGGCAAGACCGCCGAGGGCAACGTCTTCGCCCACAACATGGTGACCGCCTCGCGCAAGAGCACCTCCTTCCTCGTCACACGCGGCGCCCGCCACGCGGTCGGGCCGGTGAAGGGCACCATCGCGGTGCACAACTCGGTCTACCTGCCGGCCCGCAGCACCCTCGGCTGGGCCTGCCACGACGGTTGCTCGCCGAACATCCTGAAGCTGCGCAACAACATCATCGTGGTCGGCGGCCAGGTGGGCTTCGAGGACGGCAAGGGAGCCGATGAGGACGCCGGCGTCTACAAGGGCCGTTCCCTCAAGTTCAAGCTCGGCCCCAGGTCGATCGTGGCCGATCCCCGGTTCAGAAGCCGGAAGGACCTGCGCCTGAGCCCCGGCTCCCCGGCGCTCGGCCGTGGTGTCAAGCTCGACCCCGCCTGGTACGGGGGTGCGACCCTGGCCAGGGACCTTTCCGGTGCCGCACTGCCCGTGGCCCCCGCCGCCGGGGCATATCAATCATGATTTTTACTCATCTTGGGTCTTAATCTGGACATCTCTCCGGAACCTTCGTGAAACCTGGCTAGGACAGTCTGGTGCGCAGAGCGAGGTGATCGGTGATGATGTTGCGGCTCCGTGTTTCCTTCCCCGACAGGCCGGGTGCCCTGGGCCAGGCGGCCCGGGTGCTCGGCACGCTGGGCGCGGACATCCTCCAGGTGACGGTCCTGGAACGTGAGGTCGGCCGGGCGGTGGACGACTTCACGGTCTCCTGGCCCGGCAGCGTGGACGCCGAGACGGTCAGGGACCGTCTCTCCGGGGTCCCGGGGATGAGGGTGGAGGGCGTCTGGCCCACCCGTGAGATCCCCGGCGCCGCACCGGACTACGACCTGCTCAAGCACGTCGCCGCCGATCCGGGCAGGGCGCTGGCCACCCTCGTGGACGCCATGCCGGATCTGGTGAGCGCCGAGTGGGCGGTGACCATGTCCTCGGAGAGCGGGGAGTTCGTCCACCGCAGCTGGCAGGCGCCGGCCGGTCTCGACGGTACGGGCGGTCTCGCCGGCATCAAGTGGACCGACCTCGCTCCGCTGCGACCGGCCGTCCTCGGGGCGGGCGTTCACCAGCTGATGAGCATTCCGGTGCCGGAGGTGAGCCTGCACCTGGTCCTCGCCCGTGCCGGAGGCCCGCCCTTCCACCGTGTCGAGCTGGACCGTGCCATCCGCGTCCTGGAGATCGTCACCATCATGGGGCGTGCCTCCCGGGCCTGAGTGTTTCCGATATGTCGGCTATTGGGTAGAAAGCGAGAAGTGGTGTGCTGCCACTTCCCGCGACCGGTTCCGTCGGGGCCGTCCGGCAACGGCCTGGCAGGCGGGTAACCACCGTGCACGTCCGCGTCAGCTCTCCCCCTGATAGACAGCGCAGGTCATATCGGTACCGGGCCCCGCGGGTCCGCGAGGAGGGCAGCCTGATGCCTAACCGCCACCACACCGTGGCCATGAGCCTGCTGGGGCTCTGCCTGGGAACGAGCACGGCCTGCGGGAGCGGGGACCGGATCGCCGGGGCCGGGGTTCCCGCCGACCTCGCGCGGAACTCCAGCCCCGGGCAGAGCGCCGCACCCACCACGAGCCCCGGTTCGGCGAGCCCCACTCCCGGGCGGAACACCGGTGTGGCACCCGTTCCCAACGGTTTCAAACCGATCGGCGGCACCGCCAACGGCGTCAGCGTCGCGGTCCCGAAGGAATGGGTCGCGATCGACCTGACCAAGGATGATCTCAACAGGGGACTGAAGAGCAGCGGACTGTCCGGCCCCACCCTGGAGCAGGCCAAGAAGAGCCTGCAGACCCTGGTCGACAACAAGGGGATCTGGGCGGCGGACCCCAAGTCGGCCAAGATCTCCCCGAACGGCTTCCCGACCAACCTCAACGGCTTCTGCCAGGCCGGGCGGCAGATCTCGACGGAACAGCTGATCAAGGAGACCAGATCCCAGCTGGAGCAGCTCAAGGCCAAGGTCGTCGCGGCGGGGACGGTGACGATCGGCTCCAGAAAGGCGGCCAGGATCGTCTACACCTTCCCGACCAACGGCGTCGACGTCAGGGGCACCCAGTACTACGTGCCGACCGAGAACAAGACCTGCATCGTCACGCTCAGCACCGACGTCGACGGCAAGCAGGAGCTGTTCGACCGGATCGGTCAGACGATCCGGCCGGTCTGACGGCGCGCCGGATCCTCGGCGGTCGCCACCGCGTCGCGGGGTCCGCGACCACCCTTCCCGCGGCGCTGCGGATCAGCGCTGCGGAGGGTCGATGCGGGCACCGTCCATGGTGAAGAGCATCAGGCGGGTGACGTCGACCCCCACCCTGGCGGACTCGCCGGCCCGCCAGACCGGGCGGGAGCCGAGCCGGACGATGAGGTCGGCGCGGCGGTGGTGGCCACTGACCTGCTCCTGTTCCTGCTGCGGCTCGACGTCCCCGTCGAAGAGGTTGCCGGGGATCAGCCGGCGCAGGACCGACCGGACGCGGCCGCCCGCGAGGGGGGAGGCGCCCAGGCCGTTCGCCCCGCGGCGGGGGTCCGGCGGCTCGGGCACGGCCACGGAGGTCAGGCCGCTCTCGACGTAGGCGAGCCATTCGTGGCCGTGGTACTCCAGGGCGCGGACGCGGCCGAGGAAGGTCGGCCCCTCGAAGGTGTCGGGAACCGGGGCCAGGCAGTCGGGGCGCAGGCCGACGATGATCTGGTGGCCGACGTGCTGGGAGATGACATAGGCCCTGGGATCGGTCCAGGGGATCATGATCTGGTGCGGGCCGAAGTCCAGCAGGATGAACTGGTTCTGCGGGGTGCGGACGGTGGCCGCGAGCAGGTTGAGCTGCTGGGAGCTGAGGAAGGCCGCGGTGAAGGCGGTCGCGGGATCGTTGTACACCTGGCCGGGGGTGCCGAGGTCCTGCAGGACGCCGCGGTTCATGATGGCGATCCGGTCGGCCAGGGTCAGCGCCTCGACCTGGTCGTGCGTCACGTAGATGGTGGTCACCCCGAGGGAACGGACCAGCGACGAGATCTCCATCCGCAGCTCGGTGCGCATGCCCGCGTCCAGGTTGGAGAGCGGCTCGTCCATCAGGAAGAGCGAGGGCTGGCGGACGATCGCGCGGCCCATCGCGACGCGCTGGCGCTGGCCGCCGGAGAGGGTTCCGGGGCGCCGCTCCAGGGTCTCGTCGATGTGCAGCGCCTTGGACAACTCCGTCACGCGTTCCCTGACCATCACGGGGTCGGCCTTGGCGATCTCCAGCGGGAAGGCGATGTTGCCGCGCACGGTCCGGTGCGGGTAGAGCGCGCCGTTCTGGAATACCATCGCCACGTCGCGGTCGCGGGGAGCGAGGTCGTTGGCGAGCGTACCGCCCAGCCACAGGTCTCCCTCGGTGACCTCCTCCAGGCCCGCGATCATCCGCAGCAACGTGGACTTACCGCAACCGGAGGGCCCCAGCAGAACGAGCAACTCCCCGTTTTCCGCGCGCAGGTTCATGCGGTCGACCGCAAGGTATCCACCCGGGTATACCTTGCTCACATTGTCGAGGACGACGGTACTCATGCTCGCTCGTTCCTCCCGGGCGCCCCCGCCCGGATCCCAGCCGTGTGATTGATGAGGTAGTACATCGCGACACTTGCCCGTGTGTCCATAGATGTCGTTAGAAATCGCTCATCTGATGGTTACTTCTACGTTCCCTGATGTGACGGTCAGTCGTGACCGGAAGGCTTTACCGGAATGCCACTGCGGGGGTTGAGATGTTACAGTTTGCGAAAAGTTGCAGAAATGAATTTCACAGCGGGTGTCGGACGCCGATCGGCTTGCGCCTGATTCGGCCGCATGGTGGGGTGGCTCATTGATGGACGGTGAACTCGCGCAGACCTCACGCTCCCGCTCCGACGGGACGGCGATTCGGCTGGCCGACATCGCCGCGCAGGCCGGGGTCAGCGAGGCCACGGTCAGCCGGGTGCTCAACGGCAAGCCCAGCGTGTCGCAGGCGACCAGGCAGGCGGTGCTGACCGCGCTCGACCTGATGGGGTACGAGCGGCCACAGCGGCTGCGCCAGCGCAGCAACGGGCTGATCGGCCTGGTCACCCCGGAACTGGACAACCCGATCTTCCCGGCGTTCGCCCAGGCCATCGAGAAGGCGCTCACCCAGCATGGCTACACCCCGGTGCTCTGCACCCAGCTGCCCGGCGGCGCTCCCGAGGACGAGTTCACCGAGCTGCTGATGGACCGCGGGGTCAGCGGCATCGTCTTCGTCTCCGGGCTGCACGCCGACACCACGGCGAAGATGGACCGTTACACCCGGTTGACCGAGCGCGGGCTGCCGATCGTCCTGCTGGACGGCTACAGCGAGCGGATCGACGCCCCCTTCATCTCACCCGACGACCGGGCCGCGGCGCGGCTGGCCGTCCAGCACCTGGTCGACCTGGGCCACGAGCGGATCGGCCTGGCCGTGGGGCCACGCCGGTTCGTGCCGGTGATCAGGAAGATCGAGGGGTACCGGCGGGCGATGGCGCAGTTGCTGGGGGCGACGGAGGTCGACGAGCTGATCTCGCACTCGCTGTTCTCGGTGGAGGGCGGGCAGGCTGCGGCGGCGCAGCTGCTGGCGCGCGGCTGTACGGGGATCGTGTGCGCGTCGGACCTGATGGCGCTGGGGGCGATCCGGGCCTGCCGGGATCGGGGGCTCTCGGTGCCGGGGGAGGTGTCGGTGGTGGGGTTCGACGACTCGCCGCTGATCGCGTTCACCGACCCGCCGCTGACCACCGTGCGCAAGCCCATCGGCGCCATGGCCTCGGCGGCGGTGGCCACCCTCCTGGAGGAGATCAACGGAGTCCGCGCCAAGCACGTCGAGCTGATGTTCCAGCCCGAGCTCGTCGTGCGCCGCTCCACCGGTTCAGGCCCGCTGGTCAACCGCTAGCCCACTCGTCGGTGAAAGGTTCGAGATGAACAGCGGTCACGACGTCGTCGTCATCGGCGGCACCGGGGTCGACACCACCGCCTACGTGCCCTCGCTGCCCCTGCCGTACGCCGACACCTACGCGGTCCCTCCGGTGGTGGACCGGATCGGCAACACCGGCAGCGGGGTCGCCCTCGGCTGTCACGCGCTCGGGTTGAGGGTCAGACTGGTCGACCTGATCGGCGACGATCCGCAGGGCCGCTTCATCCGGGCCCATTTCGAGGCCAGGGGGGTGGAGGCCGGCTGGGCGCTCGCCCCGCAGGGAACCCGGCGCAGCATCCTGCTCGTCGGCCCCGACGGGCGGCGCACCTCGCTGTTCGACCCGCGCGCCGTGGCGGGCGAGCGGCTGCCCAGGGAGCTCTACCTGGACGCGGTCCGCGCGGCCCGGCACGTCCACGTGTCGATCACCGACTTCTCCCGGCACGTCTACCCGGACCTGGGCCCCGGGTCCGTCTCCACCGACCTGCACGACTGGGACGGCGAGAACGACCACCACAGAGACTTCGCCTACTCCTCCGACCTGGTCTTCCTGTCGGCCACCGCCCTCGGCCCGCGCCGCGACGAGGTCATGCGCGACATCCTGGCGCGCGGCCGGGCCAGGGCCGTGGTCTGCACCGAGGGCGCGGAGGGCTGCCACGTCCTCGATGAGAACGGCCTGCGGGGCTTCCCCGCGGCACCGCTGCCGGGACCGGTGGTCGACAGCAACGGAGCCGGGGACGCGTTCGTCTCCGGCGTACTGTACGGCCTGCTCTCCGGGCGCTCCCTCGACGACTCCATCCCCCTCGGGGCCCACGCCGGAGCCCACGCCTGCACGTCGGAGGGCACCCACGAGAACCCCATCGGAGAGCCGGACCTCCTCGACCGTGCCGGGTGACCCTTCTCCGACCGGAAGCTCCACGCGGGCCCGGGCACCGCGCGGATCCCGGCGGCGGGCCTCCTCGTCGCGTCGGGCGCCCGGCTCGCCGTCGAACCGCTCCGCGGACGGGAACGGCTTTACCATCGACCCATGACGCTGACGGTGCTGACGGGCGCGGGGATCTCCACCGAGTCCGGGATTCCCGACTACCGAGGACCGAACGGTGTGTGGCGTAAGGACCCCGACCACGAGAAGCTCGTCACCTACGAGCACTACATGGCCGATCCGGAGATCCGGCGGCGCTCGTGGCTGATGCGCCGTGACAACCCCGCCTGGCGGGCCGAGCCGAACGCGGCGCACCGCGCCCTGGCCGGCCTGCCGGACGCGTGGATCGTCACCCAGAACGTCGACGGCCTGCACCAGCGGGCCGGATCGCCGCCCGAGCGGGTACTGGAGCTGCACGGCAACATGTTCGACGCCCTGTGCACCGCCTGTGGTGCCGCCTCCACCACGCGGGAGGCGGTCGACCGGATCCTCGCGGGTGAGAACGACCCCGCCTGCCATGACTGCGGCGGCATCCTCAAGACGGCCACCGTGATGTTCGGCCAAGCCCTCGACAGGGTCACCCTCACCCGGGCGATCGAGGCGGCCGAGAAGTGCGAGATGTTCGTCGCCGTCGGTACCTCGCTGCAGGTGCAGCCCGCCGCCTCCCTGGTGGGCGTCGCCGTCGGAGCGGGCGCCCGGCTGGTCATCGTCAACGCCGAGCCGACCCCCTACGACCACCTGGCCGACGAGGTGATCAGCGACCCCATCGGTGTCGCGGTCCCCCGCCTCTGCTCGTCCCTCGCCTGACGGAGGGCGGCGGCGGGCCGGTCACCGGCGGACGTGCCGCGGGCGGAGCGCCGCGTCCGGGGAACGGGAACCGTCGGGGTCGAACGGGCGAGGACGGCGGTCATCCGCCGGGCGTGCCCCGGGCAGGCCTCATACGGAGATGTTGACGACGCTGGTGAGGATGACCGCCGAGTCCTCGTCCGCCTCCACCGAGTGACGTCGCTGCGGGATCGGGGTGGCCTGCCCCGCGCCGACTTCGACGCTCCGCCCCTCCTCGACGATCCGTACCCGCCCGGACAGGACGTGCAGGCTCCCGGCCGGCGCGGCCTCGTGGTCACCGAGGGCCGTCCCGGCGGTCAGCGCGATGACCGCCTGACGCAGCGTGCCCTCGTTGAGGTAGGTGTGGGCGCTACGGCCGTGCGCGCTCTCCCTGGCGAGGGCGAGATGTTCCCCGGCGAGAGCCAGTACGTCGATCATTGAGGTTTCCTCCCGGTCGTTCTGAACCTGCCCTGGGTGAGGAATGCCCAGTGCCAGACGAAGGTAAAGTCATCCGTCCCGCGCGGGGGACCGTTCGTCGAAGCGGATGGCCCGGAGCAGGTCCGCGGCGGGACGGTCGAGGATCGTGACGCCCGTGGCCGGGGGGAGCACGCCGCCGCGGGCGCGTTCGACGAGCACCCGCCAGCGGCGGCAGTGCCGGGCGAAGGTGGCGCTCGTGACGACCCGGCCGCGCGAGAGCTGTCCCGCACGGGCCGCGCTCGGCTCCACGTCGAGCAGGATCAGATGGATCTCGTTGCCGACCCCGCGCGCCAGCCAGGCGAAGCCGTACAGGATGTGCGGCCAGGTGCCCCGGGTGTGCGCGACGACACCGTGCCCCTGCAGCAGGGCGCGGGCGATCCGTGCCACATGGGTGGTGTGCACGATCGGGGTACGGGCTCGCGGGGGGATCGGGCCGAGATAGCGGGCCCACCAGTTGCGGGACTGGCGAGAGTCGATGACGCGGACCTCACCGGCGCGGACCGGTTCCCTCTCGTCGCCGCGCAGCCCGTACAGCCGGTCGAGCAGGGTGCTCTTGCCCGCGCCGGGAAGCCCCGCGAGGAGCACCAGCGTCCCGGCCGGATAATGCAGCTCCTCGTCGGAGGACTGGCCGGCCGATGTGGTGGCCATCGCGTGCACCTCGCAGGAAAGGGGACTCCCACCATCATGTGTCTCGGGGCACTGCCGCGGTGGGATCGGGTTCGCCGCCGATCCGGAGGGCGCCGGAGGGGACTGCGCCCGGACGGTGGAACGCCGGGAAGGTGGTACCTGCGGGAGACCGTCGGTGGGCATGCTCACTCCTCGAATGCGCTCGGTCATTCGAGGTCTCCTTCACCCGCACCTCGCGGGCAGCCGTCCGGGGACGCCACAGGACGTCCGTACTGACCGGGGCGGCTCTTGGGAAGTACTCCCCTCGTTCGTTCAAGGGTAGGGGAATCCGGGCGGTGGCGCGGTCACCGGGAGGAGACTCTCCGGTAAACGCGCGGCGCCGGCACCTTTTTCGGCGGTGGGGTGCCGGCGCCGCCTGCGAGCCCCGGGGCTCTCCTGGGGCCCTCGTGCCCGTCAGTAGCCGTAGCCGGAGTTGCCGGAACCGGAGTTGTGGGAGCTCGGATGCGAGGGCGAAGGCGCGGGGGAGGCGCCGCTGGAGGGAGAGGTCGTCGGGGTGGCGGCGCCCGCGGGCCGGATCAGGCCGAGCAGGCCGTGGGTGCCACCGTCGCTGCCGGCGCTGAACCACAGGGAGTCGGTGCCGCCGACGGCGTCTGTGCCGGGTTCCAGGTCCCACAGGCCGCCCAGGGAGATGGGCCTGCCGTCGGCGGAGCGCAGCGGGCCGAGCGGGCGGCCGTTGCGCGGGTTGTAGGCGTTGATCCGGCCGTCGCCGAAGTTGCCGACGAGCAGGGCTCCGGAGTGGGCGCCGAACCCCCTCGGGGCCGGCGTCATCGCCCAGGGCGCGTTGAGCGCCCCCCGCGCGGCGAAGCGGCCGACGAACCGGCCGGAGCCGTTGAACCGGCTGATGAACCCCTTGCCCCGCCCGGCCACCGACTTGCCGGTCTCGGGGTCGCGCTTGGCGTACGCGACGAGGATGGAGCGGCCCACGACCTCCACGTTGAACGGCGCGTAGTCGTCAGGCAGGCCCGGGTCGCGGAACGCGCGGCGACTGGTCATGATCCGTTCGAAGTCGCCGTCGAAGACGTGGATCCGGCCGCCGGCGAAGTCGGCGGCCAGCAGCAGCGGCCCCCGGTTGGTCTGGGCCAGGGCCAGGCCCTTGAAGTCGGCGCCCTTCACGAACGCGCTGATGATCGCGTCGTCCGGGTCGGCCTCGGCGTTCCAGCCGGTGATCGCCCCGCTGGGGCTGGCGAAGATGAACGTCGCGGGCCCCGAACCGCCGGGTCCTTCGACGACGAACTCCTCGCCCGGGTTGACGACCTGCCCGGTGGGCCTGCCGCCGGGGACGCGGACCCGGGTCCTCTCCTGCTTCACGGTGCCCGCGCCGCCGGAGTAGACCGTGGCCAGGCCGCTGCCCGCGGCCGAGACCCAGAGGGTCCTGCCCATGGCCAGTCCCCACGGGTTGATCAGTGTGGGGTCGGTGACCGCCGCCCGCCCGCTGACGTCCGAGACCAGGTTGGTGACCGAGAAACGGCTCTGCGTGCGTCGCGTTCCGGTCTGCGCGTGGCCGGTCCAGGATTTCGCCTGGCCGGTTCCGGCTCGGGCCTGTTTCGCTCCGTTCTGCGCCTGCCGGGTTCCGGCGGACGCCGTACCGGCGGCGCCCATGACCAGAACCGTGGCGCAGATCGTGACGATGCGTACTCGCATTCATGGCTCCTCTGTGAGGGAGTGCCTTTCGCCGCGAGATACGCGCGGGGTCCTTACCGGGGTTCAGCCCGCTTCCGGTGGCCGGGAGCGGCGAGGAGCCGGCCGGGCGAAAAGGAATGGCCCATGGCCGCCGGGTAGGGCGGCCATGGGCCGGATCTCATGAGCGTCACACCGGGTCACGGCCGGCTCATGACCGCGGGCGGACCAAGGGAGGACAGGCACGCCCGCGGAGTCCTGCCGGCGAGCTAGCGGCGGAGGGCGGCCGCCTCGGTGGCCAGCTTCTCGATCCGCGGGTAGTCACCGGTGGCGAGCGCGTCGGCGGGGGTGAGCCAGGTACCGCCCACGCAGCCCACGTTCGGCAGTGCCAGGTAGTCGGGGGCGGTCGCGAGCCTGATGCCGCCCGTCGGGCAGAACCTGATCCGCGGCAGCGGGCCGCCGAGCGCCTTCAGATACGGCAGGCCGCCGGCGGCCTCGGCCGGGAAGAACTTCATCTCGGTCACCCCGCGCTCGGCCAGCGCCATGACCTCGGACGCGGTCGCCGCGCCGGGCAGGAACGGCACCCCGCCGGCCTCAAGGGCGTCGAGAAGTCCCGGAGTGGTTCCCGGGCTGACCAGGAAGGCGGAACCGGCCGCCACCGAGGCGGCCACGTCGGCCGGGGTGCGGACTGTGCCCGCGCCGACCACCGCCTCGGGGACCTCGGCGGCGATGCGCGCGATGGCGTCCAGGGCGGCGGCGGTGCGGAGGGTGACCTCGATGGCCGGCAGGCCGCCCGCCACCAGGGCGCGGGCCAGGGGGACCGCGGTCTCCGGGTCGTCGATCACGACCACCGGGATGACGGGGGCGATGTCGAGCAGGCTACTCACACGTACTCCAGGTTGGACAGGTGTTGGTTCAGCCACGCCGCCGCGCCGACCAGGGCGGGCTGTGGGGCCACGATCAGCGTGGTGGCGATGCCGGAAAGGTAGTCGTTCAGAGTGGGGGTGGCTTCGAAGCGGCGGCGGAAGTCGCTGGAGCGGACCCGGTCCACGATACGTGGCAGCACGCCGCCGCCCAGGTAGACCCCGCCCCGGGCACCGAGGGTCAGTGCGACGTTGCCGGCGAAGGTGCCGAGCATGGCGCAGAAGACCTCGATGGTCTGCGCGCACAGCGAGTCGTCCATCCGGGCCACGATGTCGGAGGCCGACAGCCTCGGCGCGTCCACCCCGCGGACGAGGGCGAGCCCCCGGTGCAGGCGAGACAACCCCGGCCCGGAGAGCAGGTGCTCGGCCACCACGTGCTCCATGCCGTCCGCGCGCAGCGCCCGGACGATCTCGTGGTCGCGCTCGTCGAGGAGCGGCATGGTGACGTGGCCGCCCTCCCCGGGGATCGGCACCCAGCCCTCGGCGGCGGGCACCAGGCCGCCCACGCCGAGGCCGGTTCCGGGCCCGAGCACGGCCTTGACGCCGCGCGAGGGCTCCGGGCCGCCCAGACAGACCAGGTCCTCGCCCCGCAGGTACGGCAGGGACGCGGCGAGGGCCTCGAAGTCGTTGAGCAGCCAGGCGTTCGGGATGCCCAGCTCGCCCACCGACCCCGTCCACCCGGCGTTGGTGAGCCGGTAGCGGTCACCGTCCACGGGGCCTGCGATCGCGATGCACGCGGCTCCCGGCCGAACTCCGCCCGCATGGTCTGCGAGATAGGCGGCTACGGCTTCGGGAAGGCCGTCGTGTTCCGCGCCCGCGAGCACGGCCACCGTGCCGGGCCGGCCACCGGCCTCGGTGACCAGCCCGAACCGGGCGTTGGTGCCGCCGACGTCCGCGACGAGCCAGGGAAGGCTCACATGATCTCCTTTGCGGGCCGTACCGGGGAGACGGTGTGCGCGATCACGCCCGGCCGCCGTTCGCGACGGCCTCGGCGTGGCCGTTCAGGGCGAAGATGCCCGCGCCGCGCTCGGCCGGGCCCGCCGCGCGGCGGAAGGAGCCGAACAGCTCGCGGCCGGTGCCCACCCACTGGGCGTCGGTGAGCGGCGCGCCATGCGGGGACCGGGCGGCCAGCTCGTCGGCGGGGACCAGCAGTTCCAGGGTGCCGGCGGCGGCGTCGAGGCGGATCGGGTCGCCGTCCAGCACCAGCGCGATGGGGCCGCCGTCGGCGGCCTCCGGCGACAGGTGGATGGCGGCGGGGACCTTGCCCGACGCGCCGGACATGCGGCCGTCGGTGACGATCGCCACCCGCTGTCCCCGGTCGAGCAGCACCGCCATCGGCGGGGTGAGCTTGTGCAGCTCGGGCATGCCGTTCGCGCTCGGTCCCTGGTATCGGATGACCGCGACGAAGTCCTGCCCGTCGAGCTCGCCCGCGTCGAAGGCGCGCAGCAGCTCCAGCTGGTCGTCGAAGACCTTGGCGGGGGCCTCGATGACCAGGTGCTCGTCCTTGACCGCGGAGACCTTGCTGACCGCGCGCCCCAGATTGCCGTTGAGCATGTGGATGCCGCCGTCGGCGGAGAACGCGTCGGAGACCGGGCGCAGCACGTCCAGGTCGGTGCTGCCCTCGGTGCGCTCCGCCCAGACCAGCTCGCCGTCCTTGAGCTCGGCGGCCGAGCGATAGTGGTCCAGACCGCGCCCGGCGACGGTCAGCACGTCGCCGTGGAGCAGCCCGGCGTCCAGCAGTTCGCCGATGAGCACCTGCATGCCGCCCGCGGCCTGGAAGTGGTTCACGTCCGCCTGGCCGTTGGGGTACATGCGGGTCAGCAGCGGCACGACCTTCGACAGCGCGGCCAGGTCGTCCCAGAGGAGTTCGATGCCCGCCGCCGCGGCGATGGCGACGATGTGCATCGTGTGGTTGGTCGAGCCGCCGGTCGCCAGCAGCGCCACGCAGGCGTTGACTATCGCCTTCTCGTCGACGACCTCGCCCACCGGGGTGTACTCGTCGCCGTGCGCGGTCAGCTCCACCGCCCGCCTGCCCGCCGCCTTCGTCAGGGCCTCGCGCAGCTCGGTGCGCGGGTTGACGAAGGTCGAACCCGGCAGGTGCAGGCCCATGACCTCGATCATGACCTGGTTGGAGTTGGCGGTGCCGTAGAAGGTGCAGGTGCCGGGGGAGTGGTAGGACTTCGCCTCGGCGTCGAGCAGCTCGTCCCTGCCGACCTTGCCCTCGGCGAACAGCTGCCGGGTGCGGGCCTTGACCTTGTTGGGCAGGCCGGAGGTCATCGGCCCGGCGGGGACGAACAACGCGGGCAGGTGGCCGAAGTGCAGCGCCCCGATCAGCAGGCCGGGAACGATCTTGTCGCAGACGCCGAGCATGAGGGAGGCGTCGAACATGTCGTGCGAGAGCGCGATCGCGGTGGCCATCGCGATGACCTCGCGGCTGTAGAGCGACAGCTCCATGCCCGCCCGGCCCTGGGTGACGCCGTCGCACATCGCGGGCACGCCGCCGGCGAACTGCGCGACACCGCCGGCCTTCCTGACGGCCGCCTTGAGGATCGCCGGGTAGGTCTCGTAGGGCTGGTGCGCCGAGAGCATGTCGTTGTAGCTCGACACGATCGCCACGCCGGGCTTGACGCCTGCCCGCAGGTCGCGCTTGTCGTTCTCTCCCACGCCGGCGAAACCGTGGGCCAGGTTGGCGCAGCCCAGGCTCGCCCTGGCGGGACCGCGCCGGCGGGCCGCCTCGGCCTCGGAGCGCAGCCGGGCCAGGTACGCGGTACGGCTGGGGCGGCTCCGCTCGACCAGGCGGTCTGTCACTTCTTGGATCACGGGATGCATCCGGTCTCCTGCGTCGCGGTCGGTTCGGTCTGTGTGCTGTTCCCGGCCGCTCACGCCAGTCCCTCCCCGTGCCAGGTGCGGCCGCTGCGGCCGACGAGTTCGTGGGCCGAGGCGGGGCCCGCGCTGCCCGCCGGGTACGGCTCGGGGGCCGTGCCCCGCGACTCCCACTCGCTGATGATCGGATCGATCCACCGCCAGGCGGCCTCGACCTCGTCGCGCCGCATGAACAGGGTCGGGTTGCCCGCCAGGACGTCCATGAGGAGTCGCTCGTAGGCGTCGGGAACCCGGCCGGTGAAGGTCTCGGCGAAGCTGAGGCTGAGCGGGACGGGTTTGAGGGTGACCTCGCCGGCGCCGGGCTCCTTGGCCATGATGTTCAGCTGGATGCCCTCGCTCGGCTGCAGCCGCAGCACCAGCCGGTTGGGCGTGCTGCCCGGGAAGATCGAGTGGGGCACGTCCTTGAACTGCACGACGATCTCCGAGCAGCGGTACGGCATCCGCTTGCCGGTGCGCAGGTAGAACGGCACCCCCGCCCAGCGCCAGTTCTTCACCTCGGCGCGGATCGCGGCGAAGGTCTCCACCCGCCGGGAGGCCTCGGTGGGGGCGGTGCGGTCGGGCTCGTCGAGGTAGCCGGGGACCCGGGCGCCGCCGGACTCGCCCGCCGTGTACTGGCCGCGTACGGTGAAACGGTCGACCTCGCCGCCGGTGACGGCCCGCAGCGACTGGAGGACCTTGACCTTCTCGTCGCGGATCGACTCGCGGTCGTTGCGCGAGGGGGGCTCCATCGCGACCAGGCAGAGCAGTTGGAGCAGGTGGTTCTGCACCATGTCGCGGAGCGCGCCCGCGTGGTCGTAGTAGCCGCGCCGGCCGGGGGTGCCCACGGTCTCGGCGACGGTGATCTGGACGTGGTCGATCCAGAGGGAGTTCCAGATCGGCTCCAGGAACGCGTTGGCGAACCGGAGCACGAGGAGGTTCTGGACCGTCTCCTTGCCCAGGTAGTGGTCGATGCGGTAGACCTGCCGCTCGTCGAAGATGGCGCCGACCTCGTCGTTGATGCGCAGTGCGCTGGTCAGGTCGCGCCCGAGGGGTTTCTCCAGCACCACCCGTGAGGCGGGGGTGACCAGACCCGCGCGGTGTGCCTCCCGGCAGAACGGGCCGAACGTCATGGGCGGGCTGGCCAGGTAGAAGACCCGGGCGCGGTGCTCGTACCCGGCGAGCAGCCCGGTGAGCCTCGCCCACCCGGTCGGGTCCTGGCCGCCGATGTCGACGCTGACGTGGTGCAGGCGGCCGAGGAAACGCTGCCAGGTGCCCGGGTCGTCCACCGGCACCGAGCCGCGCACCTCCGCGTCCACCTTGCCACGGAAGTCGGCGTCGTCGAGCCCGCCGCGGGACATCGCGATGACGCGGGTGGAGGGGGCGAGGAGGCCGGCGCGGTCGGAGTGGTAGAGCGCCGGGAGGAGTTTCCGCATGGAGAGGTCACCTGTGCCACCGAAGACGATGAGGTCGGCGGGTTGCGGGGTCTCGGACATGGGGGAGCGCTCCGTGATGATCTACCGAAATTGGGGATAGATCGGACAGTAGCCATATCTTGCGCTCTACACAAGCCGAGTTTTGTAATTTGAGATGAGAAAGTACGACGTTTTCATTTCATAAGCAGGTGTGGTTCACTTAACCGATGCCTCGACGTCCCGCTGCCGCGCTGGCCACCAGCGGTGAGGTGCTGCGCCTCATCCGCTCCGGTGAGGCGGTCACGCGCGCCGACATAGGGCGCGTCACCGGCCTGTCCAGGCCGGCCGTGTCCCTGCGCGTCACCGAGCTGCTGGAGCAGGGCCTCGTCGTGGAGGACAGCGAGGGCCCCTCCACCGGAGGCCGTCCGCCCACCCGGCTGGTCCTGAACGCCTCGGGCGGCCTCGTCCTGGTCGGCTCGCTGGGCGCGAGCCGCGCGCAGGTCGCCGTCTGTGACCTGGCGGGCGAGGTGGTGGCCCGCGCGGAGTTGTCCGTGGACGTGGAGGAGGGCCCTGACGTCGTCCTCCCGCTGGTCATGCAGACCTGGAGTGAACTGCTCGGCGACCGCCCCGTCTCCCTGGTCCGCGGCGTCGGCCTGGGGGTCCCGGCCACCGTCGAGTTCGCGGCCGGGCGCACCGAGAGCGCCCGGATCATGGCCAGCTGGACGGGGGTGGCCATCCCGCCGATCATCGCCGAGCGCTTCCCCGTTCCCGTCCTCCTCGACAACGACGTGAACGTCATCGCCATCGGCGAGCACCGCGCGATCTACGCGGGTGAGGCCGACGACCTGCTGTTCATCAAGGTCTCCACCCGGATCGGCTCCGGTGTCATCGCCGGCGGCGAGATCCTGCGGGGGGCACTGGGCGCCGCCGGGGAGATCGGGCACATCCCGGTCCGCGACGGCGGGGGAGTGCTCTGCCGCTGCGGCAACATCGACTGCGTCGACTCGGTCGCCAGCGGCACCGCGATCCTGCGCGAGCTCCGCGCCCGGGGGCACGAGGTCAAGACCATGGCCGACGTGGTGAGCCTGGTCCGGGCCGGCGACGCGGAGACCATGACCGTGGTCCGCAACGCCGCCCGGATGCTCGGCGAGGTCGTCGCCAGCGCGGTCAACCTGCTCAACCCCGCCGTGGTCGTACTCGGCGGCGACGTGGCGGAGACCTTCCAGCCGATGGTCTCGGGGGTCCGCGAGGTGATCCACCGCCGCTCGACGGCCCTGGCGACCCGTAACCTGCGCATCGAGCGCAGCCGCCTCGGCCCGGGCGCCGGGATCGTCGGCTGCGCCCACATGGTCCTGGATCACATCCTCTCGCCCGAGGCCGTCGACTCCGCCGTCTGGCAGGCGGTCCGCTCCGTCCGCTCCCTGGCCTGACCGGTTCCGCGCCTGGCGCCGCGCTGTTCCAGACTCCGCCGCCTCGAACCTTCAAGATCGCCATTGTCCGGACCGGGACCGAGATGGGGATCGCCGGATGCGGCGACATCGTCCGCGGGAGGGCACTGCCCGCCCTGCCGTCCCCGGGAGCGGCCGTTGCCTGCCTGCGAGGTCGAGGCGGAAGCGGCCCTGGACGGGCGCAGGGCGGGGCGCCGGCCTGCGGGGCGGACGTCCCGTCGGCGGAGCCATCGGAACGGCTCAACCGGCGGGCCTTGACGGCGGCAAATGAAAGTTTCAGGGATGCCCCAACTCGGGTGACCTTCAGAAAATCGCTTTGACCTGCCCCGATGTCGAGCCGTCGAGGTGTTTCGCCCATCGGGGCTTCTCGTCTCCGTCCGCCTTGTGCTTCACTCCGAACATGTCGGGAAAGCGCTTACCGGCCGAAGGTGAGCGATCTCTTCCATGGTGTCCGGCAGGCCGGCCTGTTGGCGAAGGGAGCTTGACGAGGACGGCGACGATCAGGGCACGTGGGCTGTCGTCGGCGCGGCCGCCGAGAAGATCACCCCCTGACGCGCTTCGACCCCGCCAAGCGCTCGCACCCCCAACCGAACTGGAGATTACGATGCGCAAAGACCGAAGACTGGTGGTCACGCTGGCCGCCGCTCTCGTGACGGGCAGCGGGCTGGTGACCGTGCTCTCCACCCCAGCCTCGGCAGCCCCCTCCAACGGTGACTACACGCTGGCCAACGCCGGCAGCGGCCTGTGCGCCGCCGTGCCGGGACAGAGCACCGGCGACGGCGTCCAGTTGGCCCAGAGTGCCTGCACCAACGCCGCCGGGCAGGTCTTCACGCTCACCTCCTCGGGCAGCGGCTATCAGATCAAGGCGGCGCACAGCGGCAAGTGCCTCGGTGTACGGGATGCCTCCACCAGCGCCGGCAAGGCGGTCCAGCAGGAGTCCTGCACCGGGGCCGCGTCGCAGACCTGGCAGCTCACCGCTTCGGGGTCCAACTACCGGGTGGTCAACGGCAACGGCGGCAAGTGCCTCAACGTCCAGGACAACTCCACCTCCTCCGGCGCCCTGCTGCAGCAGAACTCCTGCGACTCGGTGGCCACCAAGCAGTGGACGCTGCAGTCCGCCGGAGGCGGCACGCCCGGCCCCAGCCCGGAGCCCACCCCGACCGTGACGCCGCCCCCCTCCGGCAACGGTGACGGCAGCGGCCCGTGGCCCTCGAACACCGGCAGCGTGCACCAGACCACCACCCGCAACGCCGGCACGTTCTTCGACGGCGGAATGAAGCGCTACTACGGCATCGGCGACGGAGGCCAGGGCGAGAGCCAGGACCCGATGTTCGTCGTGGCCAACGGCGGCACGATCCAGAACGTCATCCTCGACGCCCCGGCCGGTGACGGCATCCACTGCGAGGGCTCCTGCACCATCCGCAACGTGTGGTGGAACGACGTCGGCGAGGACGCCGCGACGTTCAAGTCCTCCAGCTCCTCGGCCACCTACCTGGTGGACGGCGGCGGCGCCAAGTCCGGCGCCGACAAGGTCTTCCAGCACAACGGCGCCGGCACGCTCACGATCAGGAACTTCCAGGTGCACAGCTCCGGCAAGCTGTACCGGGCCTGTGGCAACTGCTCCACCTCCTACACGCGCCACGTGGTGATGGACGGCGTCACCGCCCGCTCCACCAAGGTGCTGGCCGGGATCAACTCCAACTGGGGCGACACAGCGCGCTTCGGCCGGATCACCGTCTACGGCAGCGCCACCATCTGCGAGCGCTACAAGGGTGTGCCGAAGGGCAGTGAGCCCACCAAGATCGGTGAGGGCCCGGACGGCACGCACTGCCTGTACTCCGAATCCGACATCACCCGCCGCTAGAGATCCCGGGCAGGCGGGCGGGCACGTCCCCGCCCGCCTGCCCGGCGTTCCCGAAAGACGACCTTGGCCGCGACCACGAGACCACATCGACCGCCCAGACGTGCAACGGTGGCGGCTTCTCGCGTCGTGTCCGTCGCCGGAGCCGGGCCAAGGCGCCGGAGAGACCAACCTGTGGCGGTCCCGCCTCCACTCGTCGTCCGACGATGCAACGATCCTGGAGACCAACGATGCGCCTGACGCCTTTCCTCGCGTGCACCGGCCTGCTCGCCGGCCTGTTCGTCGCGCTGTCCGGGAACGCGGCGCACGCCGCGCCCATCCGCTATGAGGCCGAGACCTCGCCCGCGGCCTGCACCGGCACCATCGATTCCAACTGGTCCGGCTACTCCGGCAGCGGTTTTTGCAACGGAGACAACGCCACCGGCGCCTACGCCCAGTTCACCGTGAACGCCTCCGGTGCCGGTGTCGCGACATTGGGGATTCGCTTCGCCAACGGCACCACCACCGCCCGGCCCGCCGGCCTGATCGTCAACGGATCCACGGTGGCGACCCCGTCGTTCGGAGGCACCGGCGCCTGGACGGCCTGGGTCACCAGCACCCTGGCCGTACCGGTCGACGCGGGCAGCAACACCATCCGGCTCACCCCGACCACCTCCGCCGGGCTGCCCAACATCGACTACCTCGACGTCGAGACCGGGGGCCAGCCGCAACCGGCCAACGAGCTGTACGTGGCGACCAACGGCAACGACGCCGATCCGGGCACGCTCAGCGCGCCGCTGAAGACCATCCAGCGGGCGGTCGATCTGGCCCAGCCCGGCCACACCATCGTCATTCGGGGCGGAACGTACGCGCCGAGCACCAACATCCAGATCCTCAAAGACGGCACGCCGAGCCGGCCCATCACGATGCGCAACCACAACGGCGAAAGGGTCATCCTCGACGGTGAGAACATGCCCTACACGCCCGGCGCGGTCGGCTCCTCCATCCCCCGCCCCGAGCGGGGGGCCATCCACATCGAGGGCGACTGGTGGCGCCTGACCGGCCTGGAGATCATCCACGGTCCGTACGGCATCTTCGGCCTGGACACCAGCGACAACGTCTTCGACCGTCTGATCACCCGGGACAACTACGAGTCGGGCCTGCACCTTCAGGGCGCCTCCGGCAACAACCAGATCATCAACCTGGACGCCCACGGCAACCGCGACCCGCGCAAGAACGGCGAGAGCGCCGACGGCCTGGCCATCAAGGAAGGCTCGGGCAGCGGCAACGTGGTGCGCGGCGCCCGGCTGTGGAACAACTCCGATGACGGCCTGGACTTCTGGATGTTCCTGTCCCCGATCACCGTGGAGTCGTCGGTGGCGTGGGGCAACGGATTCAACCGGTGGAACCTGCCCGACTACACCGGAGACGGCAACGGCTTCAAGCTCGGCGGCGGTGACCCGGACCCGCAGGCCGACCACCTGATCCGCAACTCCATCGCGTTCGACAACGCGGTCGGCGGCTTCATCGACAACGGCAACCCCGGCCGGCTGACCGCCGACCGCAACACCGCGTGGCGCAACGGCGGCACCGGATTCGACTTCGCCCGTTCCAGCTCCACCCTCACCAAGAACCTGTCGGTGGCGAACGCGACGCAGGCCTCGCTCGGCTCGTCGTCCTCCGGCCCGGGCAACTCCTGGAACCTCGGCGGCACCTGGGCCTTCGTCGGCACCGATCCGAGCACGATAACCGGACCCCGCGCGGCAGACGGCTCGATCCCGTCCTCCTCCTTCCTGCGCCCGTCCAACGGCGCCGACGTCGGCGCGCGCATCTGACCCGCGGATTCACACCCCGCGGCACGGCTTCTCTCCTCGGCCACTCCAAGAAGGGCATCGCCGGCACGCCCTGGCTGATGGTCACCATCCCTACGGCGGCCGCGCGGTTCACGGCCCGGAACGGTGGACTTCCCGAACCGCGTCCGCTCTTCCGGAGGCTCGCCGTCCCAAGTTCGGGGCGGCTGTCCTGACCGTGACCGCGTACGACGGCCGGGCCCGTGCCGTCGACCCCCGTCGTGACCCGATGGTCCCAGGAGCCGCGCCGGGCGAGGAGGTGGCATGTGCACATCGCGGCGGCCACGGATCACGGGTGGGCGAGCAGAAGGACGAAGTCGCCGGTGGGGTCGATGTACTGGCGGGTCGTCCCGAAACCGGCCGTGAGGAGTTCCCGGCGCAGCCCCTCGGGGCGGAACTTGGCGCTGATCTCGGTGCGCATCTCCTCCCCGGCCACGAAGGAGGCCCGCAGGCCGAGATCGGGAATCCGCACGCGCATGGCGCGGCTCGCGCGCAGCCGCATCTCGATCCACTCGTGCCGCGCGTCGTACAGTGCGACGTGCTCGAAGGCGTCCGGGTCGAAGTCGGCGCCCAGCTCCCTGTTGATCACGTGCAGGACGTTCCGGTTGAAGGCGGCGGTCACCCCGCTCCCGTCGTCGTAGGCCGCGACCAGCCGGTCGGTGTCCTTGACCAGGTCCGCGCCGAGCAGGAAGGTGTCGCCGGGGCGTAGCGTGGCGCGCAGCTCCTTCAGGAAGACCTCGCGTGCCGCCGGGGCGAGGTTGCCGACGGTGCCGCCGAGAAAGGCCACCAACCGCCGTCCGGTACGGGGCAGCAGCGCCAGGTGCGCCTCGAAGTCGGCGCAGATCGCCCGGACGGTCAGGCCGCGGTAGCGCCAGGCGAGCCAGTGCGCGGCGTCGGCCAGGGTCGCCGCGTCGACGTCCACCGGGGTGTAGACGCGCAGCGTTCCCGTAGCGGAGAGGGCGTCGAGCAGCAGCACGGTCTTCTCGCTGGTCCCCGAGCCGAGCTCGACCAGGGTGTCGGCGCCGGAGCGCGTGGCGATGTCGAGGGAGTGCCGGCGCAGGATGGCCAGCTCGCGGCGGGTGGGGTAGTACTCGGGCAGCCGGGTGATCCGGGAGAACAGCTCGCTGCCGGCCTCGTCGTAGAACCACTTGGGCGGCAGCCACTTGGGCGTCGACGTCAGCCCGGTGCGGACGTCGTGTTCGAGTGCCTGGTGAAGATGGTCACGGCCGAGATGGTCCACCAGGTGTACGGCTGACTGGCTGACTGACACGAGGCCTCCTGGGTCCGTGGGTCACGGGTCCCGCTCGCCGGTCCGTGACCGGGGTGCTGTGTTCTCCTGCGGTCCGGCTCCTCTCCGTCACAGTGCTGCCATAGTGCTGCCACGGTGCTGTCGCGGTGCCGCCGCTGCCTGGTCACAGCGGCTGGACGTGCACGCCGTCCGCGGCGGCGAGGACCAGGGTCCGATCCGGTACGGCCTGCCAGCCGGGCCGGTCGTCCAGCGGTTCGCTCGCCATGAGCACGCCGTCGCGCGGGTGGTCCCCGAGGTGGAGGAAGAGCGTGTCGCCCCAGGCGGTCGCGGCGATCGACCGGCCGTCGCAGGCGAGCAGGTTCAGCCGGGCGTCGGGATCCTTCACCCCGGCGTGGGTGACGACCTCCACCAGGGCCTCGCCGAGCGGGTCGCCCATGCGCCGCCGGGTGAACACCGCGGCGGCGAGCCACGCCGAGTCGCAGGAGCTCTCCGCGTCCTCGGTGAGTTCCCTGACCGCCTCCCGCGCCACGCGGCCGTTGTGGCTGAGCAGCCACGGCCCGTCGGCGAAGGGCGCGGTCGCGCTCTCCTCGATCGGCATCCCGGCGGTGGCCGACCGTACGGCGGCCAGCAGGCAGCCGGAGCGGGCGACCCGGGCGATATCCGTCAGGTTGGCGTCCGCCCAGATGGGGATCGTACGGCGGTAGCGGACCGGTTCGGCGCGGCAGACGTCGTACCAGCCCATGCCGAAGCCGTCGGCGTTGACGGTGCCGTAGCGCTGCAGGCGCGGGGCGTGGGCCTGCCGGAGCAGGCCGTGGCCGGGCTCGTGGATCAGTGAGGCCAGCGGACGGGGGGCGCCCAGCCAGGCCGCGTGGCGGCACATCTACCGCTGCCCCGGTGAGCGCCCGGAGAAGTGCTCCGGTGAATGGCCCGGGGATTCCTCCGGCGAGTCCTCGGGGGAGGCCGAGCGGGCACACCGGAAGCCGGAGAAGATCTGCCTGCGGGCAGGACGGTCCCAGTTCCTGAACGTGGTGCGGACCACGGCCGGGTCGGACGCCCAGGATCCGCCGCGCAGCACCCGGTACCGAGAGTCGAAGAACACCTCGCTGTACTCGGGGTAGGGGAAGCTACGGAAGCCGGGGTGGGGCAGGAACCACGAGCCGGTCCACTCCCACACGTCCCCGATCATCTGCTCGACGCCGTAGGCGCCCGCGCCCGCGGGGAAGGCGCCGAGCGGTGCGGGCCGTGCCGCCCGGTGCCCGAGGTTCGCCGTGGCGGGCCCGGGATCGTCGTCCCCCCACGAATATCTCCGTGCCCGCCCGGCCTTGGGGTCCCAGCCGCAGGCCTTCTCCCACTCGGCCTCGGTGGGCAGCCGCCTGCCGGCCCACCGGGCGTAGGCGTCGGCCTCGTACCAGCACACGTGCTGGACGGGCTCGTCCATGGGAAGGGGCTCGGTCCGGCCGAAGCGGGTGCGCCACCAGGCGCCGCCGTCGGAGATCCAGAACAGCGGGGCGAAGGCGCGGCTCCGCTGCAGCCAGAGCCGGCCCTGCGGGGACCACCAGCGGGGGTCGTCGTAGCCGCCGTCGGCGACGAAGTCCGCGTAGGCGCGGTTGCCGACGGGGAACCTGTCGATCCAGTAGCCGGGCAGGTCGATCCGGTGGGCGGGGCGTTCGTTGTCGTAGGCCCACGGCAGGGTGTCGGTGCCCATCGTGAAGGGACCCGCGGGAACGAACACCTCGTCGGCACCCGAGGGCCGGCCGGGCGGCAGTTCGCCGTCGCGGACCAGGCCGGGCGTGCCGGACAGCTGCAGGGTGGCGAGCATCGTCTCGTCGTGCTGATGCTCGTGCTGGATCACCAGGCCGAAGACGAAACCGCCACGGTGCAGGGGGTCGGGGCCGTACGGGTCGATCGCGTCCAGGGCGTCCAGCACCCGGCCGCGCACGCCCTCGATGTAGCGGCGCGCCTCCGCCGGCCCCAGGATGGGCAGGGTCGTGCGGCTTGCGCGCGGATGCCGGAACGCGTCGTACAGGTCGTCGATCTCCGGGCGGAGCGGGGTGATCCCGCAGGCCTGCCGCAGCACCCACAGCTCCTCGTAGTTGCCGACGTGCGCCAGATCCCACACCAGCGGCGACATCAGCGGCGAGTGCTGCCTGACCAGCAGGTCCTCCTCGGCGTCGGTGTAGGCGGTGGACCGGCTCCGCGCGGCGGTCAGCCCGGCGGCGATCCGTTCCTTGAGGTCGCTCATCAGATACCTCCGTGCTGGAGATTCCGCTCCCCGGCCCCGGGCAGGTCCCGGGCCGGCCTTGGTGAGGGCGTCAGATCCGTCCTTCCTGGGCCAGCCAGTCGGGCAGGCGCCGTTCCGGCCCGCCGGCCAGGTTCAGCAGGTCGGCGGCCGGGGAGCGGCCGGGGCTCACGTGGCGGTTGGCGAACGCGGCGACCTCGCAGACCAGGGCCGGTGTCGCCCCCAGCCTCGGCAGTGCCGCGAGGGCGGCGCGGAAACAGGACTCGGCGGCCCTGCGCAGCAGGGGGTCGGCCAGGCCGCGGCGTGCCGCCCGCTGCCACATTCCCGCGCACGGCTCGGCCGCGGCCAGCGCCGCGTCGGCCGCGCGGTCGTCCGTCACCAGGGCGTGGGTCACCGCCGCGCACACCGGCCAGCTCGCCGGATGCTGGGCGTCGAGGTAGCGGATCTCCAGCCAGCCGCGTGGCCGTACGGGCGGGAAGAGCGTCGTGGCGTGGTAGGTCAGATCCGCCAGGGTCGGCGGCCGCGCGGACGCGGCCAGCCGGTCGCGGAAGGTCGAGCCATCACGGACCGGGCGATACCGTGCGTCCTCGGAACTCTCCGGGTTCCCCGGGCTCCCGGTGGCCTCGCGCACGGCCATGAGGCGGGCGTCGAGCAGGTACTCGGCCCAGTCGGCGGCGGGGTCGCCGCCGGCGGGGACAGCGGCCGTCCGGGTGCGGTCGAGACGATCCCACACCGCCTGGCGGCCCGACATCCACCCGCATGGCCGGCTCCCGCTGAGCGGCGAGTTGGCGAAGGCCGCCACCAGGACGGGACCCAGCAGGTGGGTGCGGTCCCACCTGGTCGCGGGTCTGGTGCCCAGGTCCAGGTTGACCTGGATCGAGGCCGTCGAGCACATCATCAGCGCCCCGTACGGCCTGCCGAGGAACTCCGCCATCGCCTCGTACCGGGGCAGGCGCAGCTGCCGCCACGCCGGCCGCAGCGGGTCGAGTCCCACCCCGGCGAGCACCAGGCCGGCGTCCCGCAGCGCTCCGCGCGCGGCGTCCACATCGGCGGTGAGGCGGGTGATCGCGTCGGGCAGCGGGCCCGGCGGCCCGGAGAGCTCCAGCTGGCCGCCAGGCTCGAAGGTCACCACGCTCCCGCCGGGTAGCGGCGGCAGGACTTCGGCGATCCTGGTCCACGGAACCTGGCGGGCGGGAGCCGTGCGGTCGAAGACCAGGAACTCCAGCTCGACCCCCACCTGCTCGCCGGGGGAGGCGAGAAAGCACTGCCGTGCGAAGGCCTCCACGTCCGAGGCGTTCCGGATCAGCGTGTTCTCGGTCGCCAGACCAGTCATCCCCGTCCCCTTTCAACATTTATCTGTGGATCTACAGACTTGTGTGATGTTCAGGGGGTGGGCGGTATCGGTGAGTCACGACGGTGTGGCGCTCTGTTCCGGCCCTCGGGCATCGCGGTGCCATGTCCGGTGGGATGCTCAGGAAAGTGATGGTGCTTCTAGAGGGAAAGTTCCCATTATGGGCGATTTCGACACATTTCCCTCCTTGGTCGGCCGGCCACCCGCCATGGCGTTCCGCGACCGGGCCGGAGACCGCGTGCTCCCGGCCGTGCCGCCGTGCCGCGCGATGTCGTCAGCGGTCCCCGAAGGGGTGGCCGCCGGGGAGAAGCGCCGAGATCTCCTCCAGGCCGGGCGGTTCCGGCCAGCCCGAGGCCGGCCCGGTGCCGGAGGGGGCGGGGGTGGAAGAGCACGGACCGGAGAGGCCGAGGACCGCGCAGGCCAGCCAGTGCTCGCCCGGCTCGTGCTCGCCGCGCAGCGTGGGAATGACCGTACGCGGCACGATGACGTTGGTACCCGGCAGGGGGAGGACCAGCTCCCCGCTCCGGGCCCCGCAGAGGTCCTCGATCACGCACAGCCCGGCGGGGGAGTCGAGGCGGGCGTGGCCGGGGCCCTCGGCCGCGCGGTACGCGGCGGGATCTCGGTCGACGGCGAACGCCCCCTCGGCCGACGACAGCCCGCGCCCCGACCGCAGCCGGTGCACCCGTATGTGCCACGGAGGACGCGGGAGCAGCCAGGTGTCGACCTCCACGTCCGGCCATGGCGTCCAGCGGGCGTGCAGCAGGCCGCCGCGTGAGGAGAGGCAATCGGGCACCTCGCAGGGCCGCCAGTGCGTCCCGTCGTCGCTCACCGCCAGGGTGCTGTCGAAGGCACCCTGCTCCAGCCCCCACGAGCCGCCCGGCACGCTGAACCCGAAGGCCGTCGAGTAGGCGAACTTGGCGTACTTCGCCGCGCCGTGCCGCACCCACGTGTGGTGCTGCCCCGCGCTCAGCATGACGACCTGCCGCCCTCGCTCGCACCGCATCAGCGCGACCCCCGCCTCCGGTTGGACACTGGTCGCGGCGAGTTCCCGCGCCGCCCGTTCCCCCGCCGTCCAGAAGGGATGCTCGGCGGCGAGTGCCAGCGGCAGGAACGCCTTCAGCGCCCAGTACGGGGAGCCTGGGGCGTTGTACTGCTCGGCGAGAGCGGGCTGGGCGTAGCCGTATCCCAGAGTGAGCAGGCCGGCGGAGTCGCGGATCGGCCGCCCGGACCACCAGCGCAGATGCCGCATCAGCTGGCCCTTCACCTCACCCCACGGCAGGGCCTCGACTCCGGCGAAGGCGAGGGCGCCCCAGAAGGCTCCCTGTGCGAAGCGGTAGGTCAGGCTCCGGCCGAAGGGCACGGCGGCTCCGTCGGAGGTGAACCAGTGCTGGAAGTCCAGCGCGAAGGCCGCCGCCCGCTCACGCAGGCGCCCGGCGCGGCCCAGATCGCGGTCGGCGGCCAGGGTGGCGTAGAGCAGGCCGTAGTAGTGCATCGCGAAGGGGACGTAGTAGTCGCGCTGGGCGGTGGGGCCGTCGCTGTACCAGCCGCCGCCCAGCGCGAAGGACTCCAGCCGCTCCAGGCGGGCGAGGTTGGGCCCGGGGTCGAAGCGCACCCCGACGCGGTCCAGGCCGAGCCCCACCATGACGGGGAAGAACCGCCAGTTGTTGTCGACGGCCTCGACGCTCATCGAGTGGAGCAGCCAGGCCGCGAGGTCGTCGCGTTCCCGGCCGCTCAGCGGGTCCCACACGGCCTCGGGCGCGAGGGCCAGTGCCAGGCCGATCGCGGCGGTCTCCACCAGCCGCTGGTCGACGTCGGTCACCGCCCCCCAGAACTCCTCGTGCCCGGGGTTCGTCCCGGCGGCGAGACCCCGGCGCCAGAGCTCCCAGTGCTCGAAGGACCCACCTCCGGCCGCCAGCGGCGCCAGTCCCCACAGCGGGCGGGCGAACGCCTCCAGCTCGGCGGCCGCGTCGCCGTAGTGGGCCGTGTTGCTCCCGAGCCGAAGCCGCGCCCGGCCCGGACTGAGCCGGGGGAGCAGCGGCAGGACGAGCTCGGTCACGAGCCGGCGCATGTCCTCGCGGTCATGCGGCGCCCCGCTCCCGTCCGGCCCCGGCGACGCCGATGACATGGCTGGTCGTTCCACCGCCGCGGACCCCCTTCCGATGATCGGTGACCGTGGCCGCCCGGGCCGGATCCGCGCTGAGTGCACGGTCAGCTCTTGAGCCCGGTGAACGCGATCCCCTGCATGATGCGGCGCTGGAAGATCAGCAGGACCACGATGACCGGGATGACCGCCAGGGCGGCGCCGGCCATGATGTAGTACGCCCGTCCGGACTCGCTGCTGGCCAGCTGCTGCAGGGCCAGCGGCAGCGTGTAGAGCTCGGGGTCGTTGAGCACCACCAGGGGCCAGACCAGGTCGTTCCAGTGGAAGATGAAGCTGGTGATCGTCACGACCGCGAGCACCGGCTTCGACAGTGGGACGATGATGCGCCAGAAGATCTGCATTCGTCCGGCGCCGTCGATGCGCGCCGCCTCCTCCAGCTCGCCGGGCAGCGACATGAAGAACTGGCGCAGCAGGAAGATGTCCAGGACCGAGGCGACATTGGGCAGGATCAGGCCCCATCCGGAGTCGAACATGCCGAGCGCCTGGGTGACGTGGATGCGTGGCACCAGCAGGGTGATCGTGGGGACCATCATGCCCGCGAGCAGCACGACGAACAGCTTGTCCCGGCCGGGAAAGGGGATCCTGGCGAAGGCGTAGGCGGCCAGCGCGTCCACCAGGAGCTTGCCGGGAACCAGTATCAGGCAGACCCAGACGCTGTTGAGGAACGCCTGGCCCAGCCCGCCGACCTGCAGGACGTGTTCGTAGTTCTCCAGCGTGGCCGACCACTCACCGGTCTTGCGGTCCAGCGGGAGCAGGCTGGGCACCTTGGTGTAGACGTCCGGGCCGTGCTTGAAGGAGGTCGCCAGCATCCACAGGAACGGGATCACCGATATGGCCGCCAGCAGCACCAGGGCGATGTAGACGGGCGCGAGCCGCGCTTTACCGGCCGTCCTCACGACGCCTCCTGCCTGACGAACTTGAACTGCAGCGCAGTGATGATCATGATGAAGAGGAACAGGATGAACGACATCGCGCAGGCCGCGCCCATCGCGTCGTAGCGGAACGCGAACAGGTACAGGTGCAGGACGTAGGTCAGGCCCGACTGCTCGGGGCCGCCGGTGACGCTCCTGCCGCCGCCGCCCGAGAAGATCACGTACACCAGGCCGAAGACCTGCAGCGCCGCGATCACGCCGGTGACCAGCAGATAGAAGGTGGTGGGACGCAGCATCGGCACGACGACCTTCCAGAATCGCTGGACGGGGCCGGCGCCGTCGATGATCGCGGCCTCGCGGATCGAGTCGGGGATGCCCTTGAGCCCGGCGAGATAGATGATCATTGAGATGCCGCACTGCCAGGCGGCGATGAACGATAGGGCCGGGATGACCAGCTCGGGGGTGTTGAGCCAGTTCTGCCCGGGGACGCCGAACAGGCCGAGAAGGCTGTTGACCAGCCCGTACTGCGGGTCGTACAGCCAGCGCCAGATGGCGCCCACCGCGGCCTCGGCGGTCACGACCGGCAGGAACAGTAGCAGCCGGAAGACGTTGGAACCACGGCGGATCGTGTTGATCAGTAGTGCCTGGGCGAGCGCGGTGGCCAGCGTCAGCGGTACGGCGATCAGCGTGTACTGCAGGGTGACCCGGATCGACTTCCAGAAGTGCGGATACCGTACGTCGTCGAAGAGCAGGTCGGAGTAGTTGGCCGGCCCCACCCAGTTGGGCGCCGACCGCAGGTTCCAGTCGGTGAAGCTGTAGTACAGCGCGGCCAGCGCGGGGTAGAGCAGGAAGATCACGAAATAGACCACCGCGGGGGCGATCAGGAGCCACCCGATGACGTGGTCGCGCCGCCCGAAACCCGGGCGGCGGCGCCGCCCGGGGAGGGGCGTCACGGCGGGCTTGTCAGCCAGCACCGGAGATGCCACGTTTGCCTCGCTTTCGCGTTAGCCGTTCCAGCCGAGCAGCGCGCGGGTCTTGGTCGCCGCCTCGGTCAGCGCCTGCTGGGAGGTGGCCTTGCCGCTCAGCGCGGACTCGATCGCGGGGGCGATGATCTCGTCGTTGATCTGGATCCACTCCGGCAGGGCCGGCCTGGCATGGGCGACCTTGAGCTGCTCGAGGAAGGCCGCCTGGTCGGGCCCGAAGGTGGCCGCGTCCCTCTCCGCCGCCGCCACGTTGGTCGGGAAGCCCCCCAGCGCCTGCGCCAGCGCGGTGTTGTTGTCGGCGTTGGTCAGGTAGGTGAGCCACTTCCACGCCAGCTCGGCGTTCTTGCCCTTGCTGAAGACCACCGCGTTCTCACCGCCGATGTTGCCGGCGGGCTCGGTCTTGTACGGCAGCGGGGCGGTGCCGAACTCCAGGTCGGGGAACTGCTCCTTGATGTTGGCCACGTCCCACGGGCCGGAGATCATCATGCCGGCCAGGCCGTTCTCGAAGGCCTTGTCCGAGTCGGTGATCGCCCTGGGGGAGGACGGCAGCAGGTCCACCCAGAGCTGGAGCGCGTCGACACCGGGCTGCTGGTCGAACAGGATCTTCTTGTCCTTCTCGTCGACGAGGGAGCCGCCGGCGCCCGCGAGGAAGCCCGGCCACATCCAGCCGCCGTAGCCGTCGCCCTTGGGCACCACCATGCCCGCGATCTTCGGGTCGTCCTGGTGGACCTTCGCGGCCGTCTGCTTGAGTTCGTCCCAGGTCTTCGGCGGCGTCGGCACCAGCTTCTTGTTGTAGAAGAGCGCCACCGCGGTGTGGTCCAGCGGCAGGCCGTAGATCTTGCCGCTCACCTTGTTGGTGTTCAGGGCGCCCGGGTAGTACGCCTTCTCGTCGACGGTGCCGGCGGGCATCTCGCTGATGGTGCCGTCGAGTGCGTACCTGGCCACCAGCGGCTGGTCCAGGATGCCGACGTCTGGGACGGTGCCGGCGGCGACGGCGCTGCCCAGCTTGGTGTTGTAGTCGTCCTTGGGGATCTTGACGATCTTGACGGTGACGTTGTTGGCCTTCTCGAAGTCGGTGCGCAGCTTCTCGACGACCTCCCCCGCCTGAGGGGTGCGGTCCTGGAACATCCAGTAGGTCAGTGTCGTGGCCTCCGAGGCCGTCCCGTTGCCGCCGCCGCATGCGACAAGCCCGGCCAGCAGTGCCATACCCGTCGCGGCCCCTGTGACTCTCCTGATCATTTCTTCCTCCTGTCGGGGGGTGCAACGGAGGATAATGTAAGGTGTGAAAAAAGTTCAGTCCCCTTGAGAAACGCTTTGGTAACACGGAGGAGAGGGAGGTGTGGGGCATTCGTGAGGTGCCCCCTGGGGAGCGGTCCGGCCGGGGGACGCCCCGTCGCGACGGGACAGGTGCAGCAAAGAGAGCCCCGTTAGCCGGTAGGTTTACCTCCTAAGCACGTCATGATTCGCAATTCCTCGTGAACGGGAGATC
>NZ_JBFAQY010000029.1:0-130250 GCF_040678965.1 Streptosporangium sp. NPDC049248 | reverse complement strand
CTGTCTGAGTACCTCATACCTCCAGGCTGTCACCTGGGCAAACAGTGCGGACAAGCACCCCCGAGCAACCCGTGACGCCCAACTTTCTTCGTCAGGAGTCCCTCGACCGGACGCAGGAGGTCCGATCTGATGCATCACCCTAGAGGAAACCCCAGGCCCATCAGGGTCCGTTGGCACGCCGACCGGCCACCGATGCCGCTCGGCTGTCGCTGGTGCGGTCATCCCCCGTACGCGCACGAGGCCGCCAGCCTGCCACACCACGCCCACCACCACTGGGAGCAGCCCACCCCCGCCCAGGTCCACGCCCGGATGACCACCCGCCGCCGCCTCAACCTCTCCGGCCCCCAACCCCCCGCCGCCTCCTCGTCCCGCCACCCCCCACCGCTCGCCCCGGCCGACCGCCGGCGACTTTCCCCAGGCAGTCCCCGGTTTTCCCGCAGCACCCCCCAATGCCACCTTCCCAGCAGTCCTCCGAACGCCCCCCACTGCTCTCCCCCGAGCAGCTCCCCGCCCCCTCCCCCGGCCGACACCTGCGGCCGGAGCCGCCCGTGGCCACGGCCGCCGTGCCGTACCGGCGAGGACGGCCGCCGGGTCCCCGTCCCCCCTCCGGCAAGCACACCCCGTACCGGCAGGGGCGACGACATGAACGAACGCGTCCCCCAGCCCCGGCAGGGCGGGCGGCATCGGCGCGGGGCCGTCACCGAGCAGGTCGACTCCCAGTCCTGGGACCTGGCCGAACATGCCGCCGCCGAGCAGCTCGACCAGATCGAGCCCGCCTGGACCGTCTGGTACGGCACCGGCACCCGGCACTTCCACGCTGTCGCCGGCCGGCCCGCCCCCGAACCCCTGATCGTGCGGGCCCGCACCCCCGACGAACTACGCGCCCTGATGCGCGAGGCCGAGGACACCACACCGCCACCCCAAGGAGGGGCCATGCCCGAGGCCCCTGACACACCGCACCCCCCGCACGACCCCCACCCCCTGAACCCCTCCCAGACCGGGGGCCACCCACACCCCCCGGACGACCCGCGCGCCGTCTACTGGGACCTGCCGCACGACCTGCCGATCGTCGGCAAGGCCCGCGCCATGGTGAGTGAGACCCTCGCCGCCTGGGCGTTGCACCACCTCGTCGACGACGTCGCCCTGGTGGTCGGTGAGCTGCTCGCCAACGCGATCGTCCACGGCGAGCCCGTGGTCAGGCTCTCCCTGTGGGCGAGTCCTGACGAGTTCCAGGTCCAGGTCACCGACCGGGGCACCAGACAGCCGCGTCATCTCACCCTGGATCCCGAGTCCCTGCACGGCCGCGGGCTCGCCATCGTCAGGGCCATCGCCCACGACACCGGCGTCACCCCCCTCCCCAACCGCCCCGGCAAAACCGTCTGGGCCCGCTGGCGTCTTCCCGTCGAACCGTGACCACCCGGGCATCGTCCTGAACTTCAGAAGCTGATCAGCACATCCGCGCAGGCGTCCGGAGCGTCGGGGTCACTCAGGACGTTTTCCGCTGATCTCCTCGATCAGCACGTCCAGGGCACCGTCGAGGTAGTCACCCGGTACGACCGGGTGTACCGGGTCGAGGGCTGGGATGACCTGAGGCGTCCTCAGCCAGTCACTGAATCCCTTGAGAGAACCGCCGTTCGACCGTATCCAGGCCTGCATCACGAATGACTCGTTCCACTGCCTGAAGGTGTAGGCCGTCGTGTTGGCGAGAGTGCTGGGCATCCGAATCTGGAACCGGAGAAGACGCTTGGCGAGCAGGCCGAGCCCCAGGTGACTGAGGCAGGCCATCCGCCGGGAGGTGTGGAGGTATCTGTTGGGGATACTGACCAGGCGTCCGAAATCAGCGACGTGCGATGCGACGGTCTCCTTCCCACCGAGCAGCACGGGAAGGTCGGGAAGCGCGAACTTGTCCATCGCGCCCGCGCGCTCGGGGCCGAAGTTGTCGTAGTGCGGCACCTCCGTCACGGGTGCGACCGTGAGGCGAGGACGCAGCTTGTCTCCGTGGTAGCACTGGCACGGGTGAGGGACGAGCATCACCATGGACTCGACGAAATCCACGAGGACCTTGCCGGGCTCCGGCGGAGTGGAGGGCATGACCGGCAGGGGGACACCGTGGTAAACGTCGCCCTGGAAGACAGGCCGGTCGATCTCGCATGCGGAACCGACCTGGTGGTACAGGTGTTCGGGCTCCAGCCACTCCGCATCGTCGACCGAGGGGGGAGGTGTGGTCATGGTGTCTGGTCAGCGTCCCCTTCCCTCATGTCCGCCACCTCGGGAAGGCTGTAGGGGCTCCACGGTTCGTCGTCGTCATCGACGTCGTCGCCGGGGAGTTCTGTTTCGTCCGCGACGGCCAGCGCCACGAACACGCCCTCCGCGACAGGGCGTGGATCCTCTACCGCCACGATCGCGCGGTGCAGGAGATCGAACCGTCGACTCGTGAGCAGATCGACCGGTGTCCTCGCCCCGTTGAGCGGTGTGTGCAACCAGGCGCGAGCACCGTCCGGCCCGAGACGCCGAACCAGGTCACGGACGAGGGTGTGCAGAAATCGCAACTGCCCGAGACGGACGTCGCTGATGGGGTGGCCATTCGCCCAGCGGGAGTACTGTTCCCGGGTCACGCCGAGAGCGGCCCCGAGCAGCCTGGCTCCCAGACCGCTCATCTCCCGGACCTCACGCGCCAGGAGTGCCGGCTCCCGCTCGGGAGAGCGTGTGACTTGGGGAAAATCGGGTGTCTGCGCCGTGGCAGCCGTTGTGGTGGTCGCCCGGATCTCCTCAAGCTCCAGCACCTCACCGGCCGCGACGAGCCTCAGGTCATCCAACTGGCCGAGGAGTGCGGCCCACGAGGACAACGCCTCGGGCAACCGGGCGGCATGACCGGATCGGGCATGCGCCATCACCACGTTCATGAGTGCGCTCAGCAGCGTCGCGTTGGCGGCCTCGATAGTGCCGCGCACGACAAGCCTGACGGAGGTGTCCCCCAGCTCGCACGCACCAGTGCCGGTGAGGAAGACCTGGGACAGGCGCTGGGCGATCGGATCGGGTTCGTATCCGGTCCCCGCCGTGAACGGCGATGTTCCCCGGTCGGCGAGGCCGGGCGCGGCATTGGCCACCGTGCCCTCCCTGGATTGCTCAGTCGTCTACGGCAGAGGCGAGCTGCTTTCGGTACGCCTCGGGAACGCACCAGCAGAAGCAACGGTAACTCACATCATTGAGCGCGTCGAAATCATCCAGCGTTTCCCGAAGTGAGAATGTGCGCGGTTGAACTTTGGCGCAGTCTACATCAATCAGGTAGGGAGCCGAGAGGTTCGACGGGTCGGCCGCAAGCCCATAACGGAGCAAAAGTTGCATTTCTCCGTCTTCGGCGATTACCTGGCTGATCATCGTATTGAGGTGCCGCCTCCAGCCCATGTCAACAGCCGGCCCAAGTAGTTCAGGTTGCACCTTTTGAGAGAAAAGTCCATGGTCGTCCGGTTCGATATGATTGATATAGCGAAGACCAACACGTTCTCGAACGCGAATATTTGTGATGTCCTCAACGGCGGTGAGCGCGGCTTCCAACCTCTGCCTGAACGATGTCCAGGTCGCATAGCGGGTCGTCTCCAGAGTGAGATGCTCTCGGCCGATCACGATGGACCAGGCACCGTCCAGGTCGGTCAGTCGATACTGGGGAAGCAACTCACTGGAGGCTCCCGTCGCCGTCATCGTGACGACCTGCTGCTGCTCCGTCAGAAAACGCGGGTAGTGATCGGCGAGTGCCTCGTGAACCACCGCGGCACCCTCATGGGTCCCGAGCATGCTCTGGCCGCCAAAACGCACCTGCGCGATGACCTGCCTGAGCGGTGCACCGCTTAGGCGCACGACCTCGGCGAAAGGCAGGAAGTCGAACATCGGCTCCTCCTGAGCAGCTGTACATCACACCCTACATCACACCCCTCCCGATGTTCCATCAATGCGGCCCGGTAGACCATGAACATCCGAGAGATCGTTCCCTTGCCGTTCCCTCAGGGCTATTTCGAGGAGTTCAAGAAATCCCCATCCACAGGTAAACAAGCGAAGGCCATGACGATGCCGAGCCGGCCGCCGTTGCTTCGGGAGTTCATCGACATTCCCTAGGGGATGAGCGCTCCCTAAAGGCGTTCGGGCACCGCCACTTCATGGAGCTCACCACCGTTTTCACGGCGTCACCGCAGTTCACGGTCCTGCACGGCCGTGCGGAGATCGGTCGCATCGACCGTCTCGCTCGACGACGGCACACCCTTTCGTGACCGGAGTTACCCCGGCTCCGTTCTGCTCCCTGCCGACCGGCAGCGACGCTACGACCTCTCCGGCACCGGGCGCCTGATCGCGACAGCCCCCGCCGGACAGGTCGTTCATGCCCGGACTTCCCGGCCTCCGGTTTCCGGAAACCGGGCAGCCCACCTCCCTCAGCCCTCCTCGACGCCGAGGTGCGTGCGGCGGTGCCTCGGGGTGTCGATCTCGTCGAGCAGCGCGATCGCGAGGTCGGCGTAGGAGATGCGGCTGGCCGCGTCCGCCGGGGCCGTCCGGTACCGGCCGGTGCGCGTACCGCCGTGGTCGAAGTCGCCGGCCGGGCTGACGACCAGCCAGTCGAGAGTGCTCTCGGCCGCGCGCAACGCCTCCGTCCCGGCGGCGTGTCCCAGGTAGAACGATCGGTACTCCTGGGGATAGCCGGGGGTGTCCATCAGCTTCACCCCGGAGGCGGTCTCCAGGGCGGAGGCCAGCCCGACCACCACCAGCCGCCCCACTCCGGCCTGTCCCAGACCGTCGACCAGGGCCCGCGCCGAGCCGGTGAAGAAGTCATGCGGGTCGGCGCCCATGTCGCAGGCGGCACTGATCGCACCGTCGTGACCCGCGGCGATCTTGGCGACGGCGGACGTGTCGGTGACATCTCCCGCGACGACCCGTACGCCCTCGGCCGCGAGGTCTCCGTGGACGGCCGGGTCACGGACGACGGCGGTGACCTGGTGGCCACGCCCGCGCGCCTCGGCCACGGCCGCACGTCCGGCCCGGCCGCCGGCCCCGAAAATCACGATCTCGCTCATCTGAACACCCCTGTCGTCAGGGCCGGATCTCAAATTCCGGCCGCCGACCCGGACGCTATCCGGAGCGGTGGTTACCACGGGGATACCGTGGCGCCGGTGAGCGAACCGCCGGCTCCAGGCATGTTCGACGAGCTCCGCCCGTCCGCGCTCGCACCGATCCGGTCCGGCGGCACGTGGGCAGGGATGATCGTCCGCTGTCTCGAACACGCACCTCGACGCTTCCCCGAGCCGCGGGTCCCCCTGTGCGGCATCACCGCGAACAGGAACGAGTCGACGGCCCGCGACCATACACCGCCATGATGATTCCACCGGGTCTCCAGCGGGAAGTCGATACTCTGACGTGTCTCCCCCGAGGCCGCGGGGAACGGCGGCACGGCCGGAAGAAGAAGCCATTGAGTGCGATGACCTTCCACACCCACGACCTGCCGGCCAGGGACCGTTTCCCCTGCTGGTTCGAGATGGCCACTCGGACGCACGTGCGCGCCTGGGGCCGCAGCGAACACGAGGACGACTTCGCGGCCACGATGCGCGTGTGGCGACTGGGCGAGGTCCAGGTGTCGCTGCTCTCCTACCCCTCACTCCAGGTGGCCCGAACTCTCAAGTTGATCCGCGAGAACGATCCGGAGATGTATCTGCTCGATCTCAACCTGAACGGCTCGGCCGGCCTCACCTACCGAGGTCGCTCCACCCTCTACCGCGCCGGGGAGTTCGCCTTCTGCGGCACCTCCCACCCCAGCCAGGGATGGCGATCTTCGCAGGAAGAGCCGGCGCGGTCACTGGTCGTGCAGTTCCCGCGTGCCCTGCCGGGCCTGGCCGCCGACAGCGTCGATCGGCTCGCCGCGGTGCCGATCTGCACCCGGAGGGGCATCGGCGCGGTGCTGGCCGCCCACCTGTCCCAGCTGATGAGGGACACGGACGGCTACACCGGAGCGGACGAGACCGCCCTGTCCGGCATCACCCTCGACCTGGTGGCGGCCACCCTCGCCCACCGCCTGGACGCGTCCGACGCGCTCACCCCCGAGACCCACCTGCAGGTCCTGCTCCAGCGCATCGACCACTTCATCGAGCTGCGGCTCTCGGACCCGGAGCTGAGCCCGGAGGTCATCGCCGCGGCGCACCACATCAGCCTGCGCTACCTGCATCGGCTGTTCCAGGCACGCGGTGGCCCCACCGTCAGGGCCCATATCCGCCAGGCCCGGCTGGAACGCTGCCGCCGCGATCTGACGGACCCTCGGCTCGACGGCCTGCCCCTGCACATGATCGCCGCCCGCTGGGGGTTCGGCGACCGCACTCACTTCAGCCGCCTCTTCCGCTCCGCCTACGGCGTCTCGCCCGGTGACTACAGGCACACGCGGGGCAACGGCGGGTAGTGCACTGATCTCCATAGGAACGTGCGCCGGCGGTCACATCCCGCGCGCCACGACGACCTAACTTTGCTCTGCACCGAAAAGCGATATCTCAGTCGGACCTCGCCATCCACGTACGGAGTCTCGCATGCCCATCCTCCGCACCCGCCTCGCCCGCAGGATCGCCCCGCTGGCCGCCGCACTGACCCTCGTCGGCGCACTCGCCGTGCCCGCCTCGGCGTCCGCCGATCACTCCGCCCTGACATACTTCGTGATCAGGAGCGCCAACGACTGCACGCAGGCGTCGTTCGATTACACCTACACCTATATCAACACCTTCAATGGCCGTAAGGCGTACGACGTGTATCTGAGCGGGTCGCTGTCGGACTACGGCGACTGCTACAACGACAACTACGGCGGCGCACTCCAGTTCAAGGGGTACCGGTACTCCGGAGGTACGTGGACTTACCACTCCGCGACCGTCTTCGTCACCTATGAGGCCGACGACCACACGACCGGGTTCACCACGAGTGCTCTTCCCAGCGGCCTGTACTCCGACCTGCACTTCCGAGCCTGCAACAAGGGCCCGACGGGTTACGTCGGCACCTGCGGGGCCTGGACGGGCTCGTGATCCCCGGATACCGGACCACCTGTCCCGGGCGACGGAGAGCGTCCGTTCCCATCGCCGGTCCGCCGCCGTCCGGCGGCTCGTCCTCCAGGCACCTGCCCCCGTCGTGGCCGGCATGCTCGGCCACCTCCACGACGAGCCGACGTTCCTCCTGACCGGGCGCCTCGCCGGGCTCACGCTGACAGCATGAGGAAGCCTCAGCGCAGGATCTCGGCGAGGTGGCGCCATTCCTCGCGGGGCAGGTCGAAACCCGACGCGGTGATGGCCTGCAGCGCCACCTGGTCCGCGCCCGCCGCGTGGAAGTCCTCGACCCGCGTCCGGATCCGCTCCTCGTCGCCCCAGGCGAAGAGCGCGTCGATCAGCCGGTCGCTGCCGCCGCCGGCCAGGTCGTCCTCGGTGAAGCCGCCGCGCAGCCAGTTGTTGACGTAGTTCCGCACCCCCGCCTCCTGCCAGGCCAACCCGCTGAAGACGCCGTACCGCCCGATGTTCGGGGTCTCACTGCTCATGGGAAAACCTCCAGGTCGTCAGGTCCTTCATCAGCCAACACGTCAGATGATCTCGCCTGTTCCTCGGTGGCGATCTCTCCGACGCGCCATGACGTGCTCGGCCCGCGTGGCCACCCTGGCCGGTCGGTGCCCCCTCGGGTGAGCACCTCTGAGAACCGCGAAAACGTCGAAGGCGGTGACTTTCCATAGGCGCCTAGGTCAAACTGGTGGGCGTACCACCTAGAGGAAACCGCGTCGAATTACGCGGTGGTCGCAGTAGCGGTGCGGGGGCCCAGGAATCCTGGAGTGCCAATTTGAACGTGCCGGTGACTGTCACAGCCGAGAACTCCGCGGACGAACTCCGTAACCTGCACTCCTGGTTGCGGGAAGAGCCCGAGCTGCGCGGACAGGTCCGGGTCAGGGAGGGTGACCCGCCGCCCGATGCTCTCGGTCCCGTGGTCGACGGGCTGCAGGTCGCCCTTGGTACGGGAGGGGTGGGGGCCTCGCCGGCGGGTGTGCTGATCGCCTGGCTGCGAACATGCGGAGAAGTGAGTCTGCCCCTGGCCCGCGGTGAGAACGAGACTCGCGTGGAGATGACCGCCAAGAATGTCAAAGCTCTGAATCTGGTCGAGACGCCGGCACTCACCACGCAACTGGTCGAGGTGCTCAAGAGCACCGAGGCCCATGATGGCGGCGACTGAACCGCCTCTCAGCCTGCTGCTCGCCACACCCGGCACCCAGGTACTCCTGGTCGGTTCGGGAACATACCCGACCGGCTCCCGCCTGCCCGATGTTCCCGCCGTCCCCGGCACCGTCAGCGATCTCGGACAGTGCCTGATCGACCACGCGGGGCTGGACCCGGCCGATCTGACCGTGCTGATCGATCCCTCCGGCCCGCAGGAGTTCGGCGCCGCGCTGGTCCAGGCGGCACAGCGGGCGCGAGCCGTGTTGTTCGTCTACTACCTGGGCCACGGCCTGGTCAGCAGTAACAACGAGCTGCATCTGGCCACCCGTTCGACGGTCGATCTCACCGAGGGGATTCCCAGCCACCAGGCCCTGCCGTACTCGGTCGTCCGGGAGGTCGTCGCCGGCTCCCCGGCCCGCCTGACGCTCATCGCGTTGGACTGCTGCTTCGCCGGACGAGCACAGGGGACCACCGGCCGCGCCGACATCGATCAGGTCTTCGACACCGCCCGGCAAGGCATGTATCTCCTGACCTCCACCAACAGGAACGAGGCCGCGTGGGCGCCCGAGGGACAGCGGCACACCGCCTTCACCGGTGCCCTCATCCACCTGCTGACCAATGGAGACCCCACGGCCCCGCCACTGCTGACCCTGGACGATCTCTACAGGTCACTGTCGCGCGCTCTTCCCGCGCAGGGTTTTCCCCGGCCTCGGCGTCAGGCCGCCGACTACGGAGACCGGCAGCCGATCGTCCCCAATCCCGCCTACCGGAGCAGATCCCCCGAAGACCCGAGAGAGCAGGTGGGAGATTTCAGCCCCTACCGGGGGCTGGCCGCGTTCGGCCCGGAAGACGCCGGACTCTTCTTCGGCCGCACCGATCTCATCACCGCCCTGGTCGACCGGGTGACCGGACATCCGTCCCAGGCGGGGCCGCTCGTGGTGATCGGGCCGTCCGGGTCGGGCAAGTCGTCGCTGCTCCGCGCCGGTCTGGTCCCCGCCCTCCAGCGAGGATCGCACTCCGGCGAGACCGGCAGCAGGTTCATGATCTTGAGCCCCGGTGACGATCCGGTGGGCATGCTCGCCAAGCGGTTCGCCGTTCTCGGCGACTCATCTCCCGAGGAGTTCCGGCGACGGCTCCAGGATCAGCCCGGTCATCTCCGTGAGGCGCTCGTGCGGATCCTCGGCGACCGGACCGAACGTCCGGTCATCATCGTCGACCAGTTCGAGGAGGTCTTCACCGCCTGTCCCGACGAACACCAGCGTCGAATCTTCGTCGAGGCACTGCACTCCGTATCCGTCGGCACCGAGGGTGACGCCCCGGCCGTGGTCGTCATCGGAGTGCGGGCCGACTTCTACGGACACTGCACGGCCCACCCGGAACTCCTGTCCGCCCTGGATCACCCCCTGGTCGTCGGCCCGATGACGACGGCACAGCTGAGCGAGGCGGTCGAAGGACCGGCCGCGCTGACCGGGCTGATCCTCCAGGACGGGCTCGTCGACCTCCTCCTGGAGGATCTCGGCACCGGCGCGCAGCTCAGCGCGATGGGAATGGGAGGCGTTCTCCCCCTTCTCTCCCACGCCCTGCTGGCGACCTGGCAGAACCGGGAGGGACGGACGCTGACCCTGGCCGGATACCGCGAGACCGGGGGAATCGCCAGGTCGCTGGCACAGACCGCCGACACCACCCTGCAGGGCCTCGACTCCGCGGGCCATCGGATCGCCCGGCGGCTCCTGCCCCGCCTGGTGCGGCTCGGCGAGGACACCGAGAGCACCCGGCGAACGATCCCTCTGGCCGACCTGCTTCCACCGGCCGCCTCGCCGGGGCACGTCGAGGCACGGCAGGTCCTCGACCACTTCGTCCACGCCCGGCTGGTGACGGTTGACGAGGACAGCGTGCAGCTCACCCACGAGGCCCTCATCCGCGCCTGGCCCCAGCTACGTCTCTGGATCGAGGAGGACCGCGCCACCCTGCTGGTGCTTCAGCAGCTCGGTGAGGACGCCCGCGAATGGGCCGGGCATGACCGCGATCCCGCTTTCCTCTACCAGGGCACCCGTCTCCTTGCGGCTCAGCAGGCTCGTACCCGCCGGGAGGGCGACTCCCTGCGCCACCACGTCACGCTGACCGTGACCGAGCAGGCGTTCCTCGACGCGGGTTCGGCGTTGATGAGGCGGCGGGGGCGGCAGCGCCGGCTGACCCTGGCGGTTCTGTCGGGACTGCTGGTCGTCGCCCTGGCGGCCGCGGGTCTGGCCGAGAGCCGGCGCCGGGTGGCCGACGAGCAGACCGCCGAGGCGGTCGCCCAGCGAGATCGCGTCGTCGCCAGCCTCGTCGCCGCTCGCGCAGGCGTCCTGCGGCCCACCGACCCGGTGAACGCCACCCTGCTCAGCATCGCCTCCTGGCGGCTCGGGCAGGTTCCGGAGGCCAGGGGCAGTCTGTACGAGGCGCTGGATCAGCTGGAACGGTCAGTGGTCACCGTCCCCGGCGCGGTCGTGTACGAGTTCAATCGGGACGGCACGGAACTCGTCACCTTCGGACCGGACGGCGGCGGCGTCTGGGACGCCGCCACGGGCAGACGGCTGCGGACGCTGAGCGGCTCCGGATCGGACGTCACCGTACCGATGAGCAGGGGTGCCTCAGCGGGGAGGTCGTTCAAGACCGTCACGCTCAGTCCGGACGGCCACACGCTGGCGGTCGTCACCGAAAAGGGCCGGGTACGACTCTGGGACACCGGAACAGGCCGTCAGATGGGCGCCGAGTTCGGCTCCGGGGTCGAGGCGGTGGAGTTCAGTCCCGGCGGAAAACGACTGGTTCTCGACAGGGGAGAGCCCGACTGGCTGACGTTCGATCTGGAGGTCTGGGACGTGGCCCGGCAGGTCATGCTCCACAGAACCTACTCAAGTCGGCGACTGGTCGCGTTCAGCCCCGACGACCGGCTGGCGGCCTACTTCAGCCTGGACTCGGACACCGTCGTCTGGGACCTGGCCTCGGCGAAGAAACGTCTCACTCTGCGGACGAGGTCGGCGGGAAGCGAGGCGATAAACACTGACACCTTGGGAATCGCCTTCAGCCCCGATGGAAAGTACCTGGCCGTCGCCGGCCACAGTAGCGGCCCGCGACTGTGGGACCTCGGCACCGGGCGGGTCGTCGAGGACGATTACGGCGTCGACGGCTACAGCGTCAACGACTACGACGGAGTCGGCGTGGCCATGCTGCGCTTCAGCTCCGATGGGCGCTTCCTCGCCGGATTCGACGACGACAGAGCCGTGTGCCTGTGGCGCGTCGCCGATCACACCCTGCTCCAGCGCTACAAGCCCGCCTACGAGGAGGTCTTCGACTTCCGGTTCACTCCGGACGCCTCCTCGCTCAGGCTCGTGGGCGACGACGGTGCCGTACTCACCCTTGACCTGCGCGCCGACACCCACCCGGCGATCGTCAAAGAGGCGTCGCTGAGCCGCGACGGCTCGACGGTCGTCTCCGTGGGAGAAACCACCACCCTGCTCGACTCACGCAGCCGCAAACCGATCGGGTCGATCCCCAACGACGCCTTCGACACGTTGGAAGTCGGACCCGGCGCACGGATCGTGGCGTTGCAGAAGGGCTCCCGCGTGACGCTGACCAAACCCACGGGCCAGGCACCGGTGGTCTTCGACCTACCCGGCAAAGCGCCGTACGGACGCTGGCAGTACTTTCTCCACGGCATGACGTTCAGCCCCGACGGAAAGAGCATCGCCTTCGTCACCGGTGACGACACCAAGCCCAGGCAGACGGTCCTGCTGTACGACGTCGCGACCGGGCGGCAGCTCCACTCGATCAGGGTCGATCACATCGACAGGCCCACCGGGGCATTGGCCTTCCAACCGGGTGGCCATCTGCTCGCGCTCGGCACCTACCCCGGACACGCGATCGACCTGACCTCCGGCAAGATCCTTCCCAAGAAGTTCGGCCCGGAGACGAACCAGACAAGCACGCTGGCCTTCAGCCCCGGCGGCGACCTGATCGCCGTCGGCGGCAACGACGGCCAGGTCACCTTCTGGGACGCGACCACATTCAGCCGGGTCGGGCTCAGCCTCCGTGGCCACAAGAACGGCGTCGACTCGCTCGCCTTCTCCAGCCGAGACGATCTGCTCGCCGTCGCGGCGGACGACGGCGTGCGGATCTGGGACGTCGCGAGCCGGCACCAGCTGGGTCTCCTGCTGACCACCCCGGGAGATGACGTGACCTTCGCCCCCGATGGGTCCATTCTGTACACGACCGGAAGGACCGAGGACGAGGAGACCTGGATCTCCGCCTTTCCCACAGACCCCGAGCAGGCCATCATCACCCTGTGCGCCCGGGTGGGGACCACCCTCTCAAGGGAGGAGTGGACGAGACTCATCCCCGAATCGTCCTACCGCGAGATCTGCCCGAAAAGCGCGGCGGGGATCAGGTAGGCGGCCGCCTCGGCCCGCCCCCGCCTCCTGCCAGGCCGGCCCGCCGAAGACGCCATACCGCCCGATGCCCGGGTCCCGAACGGCATGGAGAGAGGGCGGTTCCGTGTCCGGATTCACCTACCCGGCCGACGCCATCGCCGGCCAGACCGGCACCTCGGCCACCGCGTTGCTCTCCGCGCCACTCGGCGCCGCCGTACTGCCGGCCTATGCCCTGATCGCCACCGCCGTCGCCGTCGCGGTACCGCTCAGGCGGGATATCACGTAAACGATCCGCTGGAACACCCGATGATCCGGCACCGGGCCGATCTCCCAGCCGGTGTGGCGGCCCCGCCCGGCGGACGTCGAGCGGGGCCGCCGGGGGTCAGCGGGCCTCGTGGCGCCGCTGGCAGGCGATGCAGTACCGGGCGAGCGGACGGATCTTCAGCCTCTCGAAGGGAATGTCCGCGTCGCAGCCGGCGCACCGGCCGTAGGTACCGGCGTCAAGGCTCTCCAGTGCCCGCCTGGTCTCCGCGAGATCGCGGCCCGCGGCGGCGAGGGCGACGAGCTCGTCCTGCCGGGACGCGACCTCCCCGTCCTCCACCGAGGTTTCGAGCTCGTTCACCCGGGTGGTACGCCACAGGAGTTGCTCGTCCAGTTCCTCGCGGATGATCCGGGCCTGCACGCTGCTGAGACGGGTGCCCTCACTGTTGACTGACATGATCGGAAGTCCTTTCCAAAGCTGAGAACGCCAAGCGGCGCAGTTGGCCGCGCTCGTCGTCGAGTTCGCCCGGCGGGGCCTGGTCACGGCCTCGCGGACATGGCGTGAAACGGGCCGGGGTACGGCCCGATGGAACCTGCGGGGTATCGGCCGGGGCGGGGGTGTGCACAGAGTCGCGGCCGTTCCACGGCTCTGTCCGGTGACACGCGGACACGGCGGACGGCAGAGCGCGCACCCGGGTGTTCGGTGAACACCGGCGCGCGTACGCCACCCGCCGGTCGAGCGCGTGGCCCGACAGGTGAAGGGGAATGGATCGGCTAGATCAGCGGCGGGCTGCGCGAGCCCGAGGTCCGGTGGGTGGCCAGCTGGGGGCTGCGTACCATGTCCGGATCCCGCCACGCGGGGGACAGCAGCGGTAGCAGGTTCGCCAGATCGGAGGCGGAGCGCTGGTGCAGCCGCCGGAGGGCCGGCATGTGCTCGAAGGCGCCGGCGGACGCTCGCGGCATGGTCGACGACTGTTCGAGCCAGTGTCCGGGCTCCCAGACGTCGCCGGTCGCTCCGGGGGAGCGCAGGGCGGGGCCGCCGCCGTACGAGGTCGGGGCCAGGGCGGCGAGCAGGAGGGCGGCCAGAACCAAGCCCACCACCACGGACAGGGCGGTGGACTCACGTGGGGTTCGCCACGAGGTCGCCATGCTGCCGACCATAGCCCAACCAGCGAAAACAGGCACATGCCCAGCCCGGTGCCCCTGGACTCGCCTGCCTGCCCGCGCCGGCAGGCGGTGGAGACGGCCCGGCCGATCCGCCCGGGAAGATCGGGAGGCCCGGAAGGCCGGGAAGACCGTCCGGACCCGGCCCCGAGTTCCGGCAAGCGGGAGTTCAGCAGGTGCCAAGACGGGCGCGTCAGGCTGTTCCGTATGTCGTTCCTACCAAGAACCCATGAGATTCCCGCAGGTGTGGAGCATGACCGGTTCCGCATCCGGCCCATCACGGTGCACGACGCGGTGCGTGACTTCGACGCCGTGATGAGCAGCGCCGCCCGGCTGCGGGAGCGCTTCCCGCTGTGGGGCGGCTGGCCGCTCGACGACATGACACTGGAGGACAACCTGATCGATCTGGCCTGGCACCAGAAGGAGGCGCTGCTGCGCAGATCGTTCAACTACGCGGTGCTGGACCCGGAGGGGTCCCGGCTGCTCGGCTGCGTCTACATCGATCCTCCGGAAAGGCAGGGGGCCGACGCCGACGTGTCGTTCTGGGTGCGGGCCGACGAGGAGGGCACGGGCCTGGAGGAGGAACTGGAGCCGGTGGTCCGCGCCTGGTTGCGCGACGCGTGGCCGTACGCCTCGGTCCGCTGGCCTGGCAGGGAGATCTCCTGGCAGGAGTGGGATCTCCTGCCGGGCGTGCCCGGAGAGTAGACGGGCTCCGGCCGCGGACGGGGACGCGGGAGCCCCTGGCGAAGGCGGTCGGTCTCGCGGCGGGCGGGCGAGCAGGGCCGGCCGTTCGTCTTCGGCGACCAACGGCCTGTGAACGGGCGACGGCCGCCGGTCGGGGGGACCGGCGGCCGTGCGGGCGTCAGGCGGGGTCAGCGGGCGTCGCCGACCTTCACCTTCTCATTGCGGTAGTTCTTGCCGTTGCCGTCAGGCTTGTAGTTGTTCTCGACGTTGCCGGCGATGTCGACGGCGAACCAGCGGACCTCGGTGGTCTTGTCGATCGTGATCTGCTGCGCGCTCTCGCGCATTCCGGCGGCGACGAGCTTGGTGGAGTTCAGCGTCGGGCGGCTGCCGTCCAGCGTGTAGTACACGTTGGCGGGCTCGTCGGTCTTGAAGGTGAAGGTGGCCGAGGTACCGGTCTGCCCCGTCACGTTCAGCTCCGACTTCGGCTGCTTCTTGTCGTCGGAGAAGGACCTGGCGATCTCCAGGATGCCGATCTGACCGGCGGCGAACTCCATCGCCTCCTCGTGGCCCTCGGCGAACGGCGGCTGGAAGCCGACCGCCTGGAAACGCTTGGTCTCCGGGTTGTAGACGTCCGCGCCGACCTCGAAGTCCCAGCCGATGATGCCCCGGTTGTACCAGTGCTCGTCGGCGCTGTTACCGGCCGCGGAGTACAGCACGTCCGTCACCGGACCGGTGCGACCCGGCCAGATCCCCGTACCGCGCCAGGTCTGGACCGCGGAGAGGATGTGGTCGGAGGCCTTCCAGAAGTAGTTCTCCGTGCCGTAGTCGACCCGCGGCAGCAGTTCGCGACCCGCGGTCTTGTAGGCGCCCGGAGGCCACATGAAGTAGCCGCCGTAGGAGTGCGTGTTCATCGCGAACTTGATGTTCGGGAACTGGTTGGTGAGCCAGACCTGGTTGCGCGCCTCCGGCTCGGACAGCTCGGCCGGGCCCGCGAAGGTGTCGCTGGTGCAGGTCGTCGAGGCGCCGTTGTAGCCGTCGAACACCGAGCCGACCGAGAAGTTACGGTTCAGGTCCACGCCCCAGGAGTTGCGCCGGGCCGGGTCGCCGTTGGTCACATCACAGTGGTTGGTCATGTTGCGGCGCTGCGAGTTGTAGTCGTACAAGCTGTAGTGGCCGCCGTCGGGGTTGGCCGTGGGCATGACGAAGATGTCGAGGTTGTCGACCAGCTTCTTGGTCTCCGCGTCCTTGGCGTAGTTGCGCACCAGCCGCTCGGCGGTCTCCAGGCAGACCAGCGGGGTCACCCACTCGCGGGCGTGCTCCTGGCAGTAGAGGAACACGCCGACCTTCGAGCCGTCGCGCTTCTTGCCGATGCGCAGCGCCTTCATCTGGAACGGGTCACGCGAGACGGTCGCCGGCGCCTTGAGGTTGTCGGTCAGCTTCGTCGCCGCGGCCGCGGCGACGAGACCGGCGCCGGCGTTGCCCCGGTAGGTGGCGGCGGTCAGCAACGCCGACGCTGCGGCGTTACCGTTGAGCGCGTCCACCACCGCCTTGGCGGTGCTGTTGATCGCGGCGGACGCGTCCGTGCCGAGGTTGACCACGACGTCCTTACCGCTCACCGAGACGCTCAGCGCGGCCGAGGCGGTGTCCGGCTTGACCAGGGCGACACTGATGTCGTTGCCGCCCTCGTGCCCGTAGGCCTTCGAGCTCACGTAGAACGTGCTCGCCGTGGCCGTGCCGAACTGCGCCTGCGCCGCCCGGCGGTAGCCGTTCGTCTTGTTGGGCAGGTCGACGATCTGGGTGATCTTCGGGAACTCCGCGGCCAGGGCGGTGATCCGGCCGGTGAGCTCGGTGGGGTCCATGTAGCGGTCGACGAAGTCCGCGACGTAGTGCTTGCTCGGCGCCTTGCGCTTCTCACCCAGCCACTTGGTCACCGGAACCGTGACCGAGCCACCCCGGTTGCTGGTGATCGTGACCTTGGTGGGAACCGCGGTGAGGGCCAGCGGCGAGTTGAACCGGTGGTACATGTACTGGCCGGCGTCGGTGAAGCGCGACATCGTCGTGGTGCCGCCCGAGTCCGGGGCCGTGTCCTTTCCGCTGTCCCAGGTGGCGGTGAGCACGGTCTGCGCGTCGATGGCGCTCGACTTGACCTCCACCGAGAGGAAGTGCTCGTTGTCGAGGCTGGTGAACCACTCGGCGCGGAGCGGGGTCAGCGTGTCGACGTCCGCCGCCGCCTCCGCAGCCTGGGCGAGCGCCTCCTGCCGTGCGACCCTGTTCTCGGCCACATCGGTCTGGTCGAAGATGGCGTCGCGCACGTCGATGCCGAGGTCGCGCAGTCCCTGGGCCTCTTCTGGACTCAGTACCGCGTGCACCTCCAGGCCTTCGTCGACGGGCTTCTTGTATTCCGCGAGGTCGACGCCCATGTCGTTGAGCCGTTCGACGGACTCCTGGTCGGGAACGATGACGCGCAGCAGCGCCACGCCGTTCTGCTCTGTGCTGGACTGCCGGTCGGGGGCGACCTCACTGGTCTGCGGCGCCGGATCGGCCAGTACCGGCATCGCGCTGAGGCTGAGGGCAAGGGGCAGGGCGAGTACGACCGCGACGCGACCGGCTCTCCTCCCGTTGAGGGGGCTCCTCATGAAAAATTCCTCCAGTTCGCGCACACCCCAGATAGTTGGTCATTCTGGAATGAAGTGCGCAATTGGCAAGAATCCTCGCTAGAGGTCGAATATTCGTCAAGGCCCCAAAACGGCATATCAGGCGTACTTAAATTCTGTAAGCAAATATTCACATGAAGGTTATATGTGACTTATGCCATTCAGCCCAGAACTGTGGTATATAGCAAAGATCAATAGCCTGTCAAGTAAGTGCATCACGTAATTGATGGGTGTTTGGGCGATTTATGACCATTAGTGGCCGTATGTCGCTATCGCAACCGGGTGCGATCCTGGCGATCGGCACCCCGCCACCCCCACCGCCGACCGGATCGGCACCCGCCGGTGAAGCACCCCGGACGGCCGGGACGGTTCCCCCAGGCCTCGCGGAGCAAAAGGCCATCAAGTTCCGCAAACCTCGGTAACACCCACCAAAAACGCAATACGCCTTTAGACCCACCCTCCCCCTCCCCGATCGCTACCCTTCGCAATGAAAAGTCAACGGTGAGTAAAGAGGGCGCTCATGGGGCGAAGGTTGATCGTGACGGCGATCGCGGGGGCGGGGGTGGCCGTCGTCGCCGGCGCGCTGCTGTTCGTCTCCGGCGAGCAGGGGTCGCAGGCGGCGCGGTCCGCCCCGCGGATGCCCGCATGGGAGGATCCACTGACCGGTCAGGAGGTCGCCCAGGCCACCGCCATCGCGTCGGCGGGCTCCAGGTCGCACCTGGCCGCGGGGCGGATCAAGCTGCTCTACGTGGAGCGCGACGACGACAAGGACGTCTCGGACCGCCGCCGTGCCGACGCGTATCTCTACGACTACGGCAGTGACAGGCTCATCGTGCGGACCGTCGACCTCGGCCGGGGCACCGTCGTACGGGAGACGGTGGCGCGGGGGGTGCAGCCGCCGCCGTCGAAGGAGGAGGAGACGACGGCCGCCGGGCTCCTGCTGGCCCACCCGGGATACGGCAAGGTCGCACGCGAGGCGTACGCCGGGGCGGGAGGCGGACGGCTGGGGTCGGCGGCGGATCTGGGGCTGCGCGGGCTGATCTTCACCCCGTCCGGCGAGAAGGGACCGGCCAGGCAGTGCGAGGCCCACCGGTGCCTGCGGCTGTTCGTCCGGCTGCCCGACGGCACCTGGCTGGACACCAGCCGGCTCGTCGTCGACCTGTCCGCCAAGAAGATCCACACCCTGGAGTGGTGATCAGTGTTCCTCCGCCTCGCCCTCTCCTGCGCCCTGCTCGCCGGAACCCTCACCGCCCCCCAGGCCGCACCGATACCGCCGCTCCCCTCGCCCGGCGCGCCGTCCGGCGCCCCGGCCGAGACGGCGGAGACGACCGCCGCGCAGCCCGGTACGGCACCGTGTAACGCGCCGTACCGGATCGACAAGACCCTGCCCAACGGGGCGCGCTGGCAGCTCTGCTGGGAGATGCGCAACGTCGAGGGGCTGACCCTGACCAGGGTCGTCTACACACCGAGGAACCAGCGGGCGATCGCCGTGCTGCGCAGCACCTCGCTGGCCCAGATCCACGTGCCCTACGACAGGGGCCGGCCGCGCTACCACGACATCGGGTCGCTGGGCTACACCGCCATCCCGCTCCGGGCGGCCGACTGCCCGCTCGGCGAGCGTCGCGAGCAGTTCGTCTGCGTGACGACCAGGGCCCGCGGCCACGCGTACCTGAAGTCGGTCCCCGACCAGCCGAACCTGACGGCCCAGGGGCGTGACCTGGTGGTGTTCGCCGCCTTCCAGGTCGGCTGGTACACCTACCTGGCCGAATGGGCCTTCTCCGACGACGGTGCGATCACCCCGCGGGTGGGGGCCACCGGGTCACTCGCCGGTTTCACCACCACGCCGGAGCACGGCTGGCCCATCGGGGTGGGCGACGACAGGTTCGAGGCGAGCCACACCCACAACATCTTCTGGCGCCTGGACTTCGACGTGGCGGGCCGGGCCGACGACGTCGTGGAGCAGTACGACTTCAGCGGCTCGGGCACCGCGAACCGGCGGCTTGAGCGGACGACGTTCGGCACCGAGGCCAAGGCCGTCAGCAGGCCGATGCGCTGGTGGCGGGTGGTGGACCGCAAGGTGCGCAACGCCGACGGGCACCGTGTCTCCTGGGAGATCAACAACTCCGACAGCGCCCAGTACCGGGGCCCCGCCGACGAGGCCTTCACCCGGGCCGATCTCTACGTCACCGACTACCGCTCCTGCGAGCGCCTGGCGAGCGTCAACCCGACCCCCCGGTGCGCCAAGTCCGTCGACCGCTACACCAACGGCGAGCGACTGACCGACCCGGTCCTGTGGGTCAACGTCGGCTACCACCACGTCCCCCGCGACGAGGACGCCGACCCGATGCCGAGCCACTGGCAGGGATTCCGCATCACCCCCCGCGACGTCACCGCCAAGAACCCGTACTGACGCCCGGTTCCGGCACGCTCCACATAGCCGGCGATCGTCACTTTTCTCCCATTCGGCTCCGCACCTTTTCCTCACACGCATGGTGATAGTGGACAAGGGCATGGGTTGAGAGACCCGGGTAGGGCAAGGTAGGGGCTATCGATCTACGGGAGTTGACTCATGAACGCGCACTTGGACCTGGACCGGCTCGCGGGCGGAGCGCACCATGATCCGCACTCGATCCTCGGGGCGCACCAGGGTCCCGAGGGCGTGACGATACGGACGCTGCGCCCGCTGGCACAGAAGGTCCAGGCCCTCGTGGACGACAGGGCCCACGACATGAGGCATGTGGCCCACGGTGTCTTCGCGGTGACGATCCCCGGCCTCGACAAGATCCCCGACTACCGGCTCCGGATCGCCTACCCCGATGCCGAGCCCTACGAGACGGACGACCCCTACCGGCACTGGCCCACGCTGGGCGAGATGGATCTGCACCTGATCGGCGAGGGGCGCCACGAGCGGCTCTGGGAGACCCTCGGCGCGCGGGTCATCCGGCACGAGGACGTCGAGGGCACGGCCTTCGCCGTGTGGGCGCCCAACGCCCGCGGCGTCCGGGTCATCGGCGACTTCAACCACTGGGACGGCACCGCGTATCCCATGCGCTCGCTCGGCAGGTCGGGCGTGTGGGAGCTGTTCATCCCCGGTCTCGGCCCCGGCGACCGTTACAAGTTCGGCATCCTCGGCTCGGACGGGATCTGGCGGGCCAAGGCCGACCCGATGGCCCGGCGTACCGAGACACCGCCCGCGACCGCGTCGGTGATCGAGAAGTCGGAGTACGGCTGGCGGGACGAGGAGTGGATGCGGCGCCGTGCCGGCGGCGCCGCGGTGCGCGAGCCGATGAGCGTCTACGAGGTGCACCTCGGCTCCTGGCGCCCCGGCCTGTCGTACCGGGAGCTGGCCGTCGAACTGGTCGACTACGTGGTGGACATGGGGTTCACGCACGTGGAGTTCATGCCGGTGGCCGAACATCCGTTCGGCGGTTCCTGGGGTTACCAGGTGACGTCCTACTACGCGCCGACCGCCCGTTTCGGCTCTCCCGACGACTTCCGCCATCTGGTCGACAGCCTGCACGAGGCGGGCATCGGGGTACTGGTCGACTGGGTGCCCGCGCACTTCCCGATGGACGACTGGGCGCTGGCCAGGTTCGACGGCACCCCGCTGTACGAGCACGCCGACCCCGCGCGGGGCGAGCACCCCGAGTGGGGCACCTACATCTTCGACTTCGGCCGCAGGGAGGTGCGCAACTTCCTGGTCGCCAACGCGGTGTACTGGCTGCGCGAGTTCCACGTCGACGGGCTGCGCGTCGACGCGGTGGCCTCGATGCTCTACCTCGACTACTCACGGCGCGAGGGCGAGTGGACGCCGAACGAGTACGGCGGCAGGGAGAACCTCGACGCGGTCGAGTTCCTCAAGGAGATGAACGCGGTCGCCTACCGGGAGGCGCCGGGCATCGTCACCGTCGCCGAGGAGTCGACCGCGTGGCCGGGCGTCTCACGCCCCGTGCACCTGGGCGGGCTCGGCTTCGGGTTCAAGTGGAACATGGGCTGGATGCACGACACGCTCGCCTACCTCGGGCACGAGCCGGTCTTCCGCCAGTACCACCACCACCAGATGACGTTCTCGCTGATGTACGCGTACTCGGAGAACTTCGTGCTGCCGCTGTCGCACGACGAGGTGGTGCACGGCAAGGGGTCGCTGCTCGGCAAGATGCCCGGTGACGAGTGGCAGCGGTTCGCGAACCTGCGCGCGCTGTTCGCCTTCATGTGGGCCCACCCGGGCAAGCAGCTGCTGTTCATGGGCGGCGAGTTCGGCCAGGGCTCGGAGTGGTCGGAGGAGCGCGGGCTCGACTGGTGGGTGCTCGACTTCGACGGGCACCGGGGGGTGCAGCGGCTGGTCCGCGACCTCAACCGGGTCTACAAGGACTCTCCCGCCCTGTGGAGCGTGGACGCCTCCCCCGAAGGGTTCCGCTGGATCGACGCCGACGACGCCCAGGGCAACGTGTTCTCCTTCCTCCGCTACGCCGAGGACGGCTCGGCGGTGGCCTGCGTGGCCAACTTCTCCGGCGCCCCGCACGAGAACTACCGTCTCGGCCTGCCCTTTCCCGGCCGGTGGGAGGAGGTGCTCAACACCGACGCCTACGACTACGCGGGCAGCGGCGTGGGCAACCTCGGCGCCGTCGAGGCCGTCGAGGAGCAGCGCCACGGCCTGCCGTACTCCACCACACTGCGCGTCCCGCCGCTGGGCGCCCTCTGGCTGCGCCACCCGGGTGAGTCCGAGTCCGCCGTGGAGTCCCCCGTGGAGTCCACGGCGGAACCGGCGGCGGACGAGCGCGCGGTGCGGATCGTACGGGAGCGACCGGAGAGGCGGGCCGCGACCGAGTCGCCCGCCGACGAGCCGAAGGAACGCGAGGAGGCCGAACCGGCCTGATCACACGACCCCGCCGTCACAGCCGGGGTCGCCGCCGGGAGCGCGGAGGCCGCGTCATCGGCGACCGGCATCCCGCCGGGCGCGGGCACCGAGGCGTTCTTCGTCATGAACATCGACGGGCCGACCCTGGTTCCGGCCGCGACCGGCAAGATGACCGAACTCAACATCCGGCCCCGCCGAACCCCCGGCTTTCGAAGCCTCGCCGATGCCTGCGATGACCTTCGTTACAGACCCTGAGCGTAGTCTCGACGCCGTGAATCGAATGGATCGGCTGTATGCGCTGGTGGAGGAGTTGAGAGCGGTTGCCCCGCGGGGCCGCAGCGCTCGACGGCTCGCTGAGCGCTTCGAGGTCAGCACGCGGACCATCGAGCGCGACATCAGCGCCCTACAGCAGGCCGGCCTGCCGATCAGTGCCCAGCAGGGCAGAGGGGGAGGCTATGCGCTGGACAAGGCCATGACCCTGCCCCCGCTGAACTTCACCCCAGCGGAAGTCGTCGCCGTGGCCGTGGCGCTGAGCAACACGGACCATACCCCCTTCGCCCGCGACGCCCGCAGCGCGTTACGCAAGATCGTGGCCGCGATGCCCGACGCCGCCGCACAGCAGGCTCGCGCGCTCGCCGCCACCGTGCGCCTGTTCCTGCCTCCCGGTGGTGTCCCAATGGAATCGGCCATCGTCGACACGGTGCGGCAAGCGATCCGGCAACGTCGGGTCCTGAGAATCGAATACGGCGACACTCGGGGGGAGCGGAGCAGCCGCGATGTCGAGCCGGGACTTCTGGTGGCGGGCCCTCGTGGTTGGTATCTGACCGGGTGGTGCCGACTACGGCAGGACACCCGCGCCTTCCGGCTCGACCGGATGCTTCGCGCCGAGCTCACCTCGGAAAGCCTCACCGGCCGGTTCCCCGTGCCAGAGCCGTCCGTATCGGAGCTGACCACTTGGACTCCCTCCTGGGAGTGAAAGTCGTTGCGTGTCAAAACACCGACATAGGGCTGTCGCCTTGGCAGGGAAAGATGGCCGCCAGGCCCGCTCGGACGGGTACACCCGCCCCTTCCCAGGAGATGATTATGACTACGCCCGCATATGGATCCGTTGCCTGGTTCGAGATCGCCACGGACGACCCAGACCGTGCCCGGCGGTTCTATGGTGAGCTGTTCGGCTGGCAGATCACCGGTGACGAGCAAGCCGACGAGGCGGGCATGGACTACCGGCTGATCACCACCGGGCACGGCGGCGCACCGGTCGGGGGCATCCTGGGTGTCGGCAGCACAAACTCGGGGCACGCCGTGTTCTCGATCGCGGTGCGTGATGTGGCGGCCGTGTGCGCGTCGGTCGAACGGCTCGGCGGCACGGTGGTGCTCCAGCACGCAGCCTCCGGCGATGGGCCTGCGAATGCCTATCTACGCGACCCCGCCGGCAACCTGTTCGGGGTGTTCTCTCCTCCTACCCTGGCGTGAGCCCCAGCAGCAGGGAGGAGGATCCCCTTCCCTGCCCAGCCCTTCCTGTCGGGCCACCCACACGTTCAGAAGGAATCAGATGGCACAGCAGGATGATCTGACCGTCGAGGACCTCCTTAGGGGGCATGACCCGGCGGTTGTCACCGCGGCCCTGTGGTTGCGCGACCTGGTGATCTCTACGGTTCCCGACGCCCGGGAAAAGGTCTGGCCCGGCTGGCACGGCTTCGGTTACCGCCATCCGCGGGCCGGCTACCTCTGCGGTGTCTTTCCCCGTGAGCGCACCGTCTCGTTGTTCTTCGAACACGGCGCGCGGTTGCCCGATCCCGCGTGCCTCCTCACCGTCTCCGGGCGCCGGGGCCGCTCCGTTGTCGTCGAACGGGCCGGTGAACTGCCGACCGATCAGATCATCGCTCTGATCGACGCGGCGATCGATCACCGTGGGAGCAGGTGAACGCTCCCAAAGCGGGTCATGAGAGGGGTCGTCAGGTGAGCGAGACGCTTCCACCTGGACCTCACCCGCGCCACCCGTTCCACCGCCGCTTCTCCCAAAACCTTAAATCGGCCTTATATCCGCGACCGAGGCATTGACCGTCGACGAAGGAGAACCTACGCTCAAGAAATTAATAGGAAACTTTCCTATGAATACGGGGGCTAGGCACTCTCTGACCTGGAGCGACCCTTGCGACGAATTACCATCGGCTCCTTCATCGCAGCGGCGGCGCTGCTGATTCCGCTGGGGATCGGCAACGCCACGGCCGCCACACCCGCCACCGCGACCTACTCGACCGTTACCGACTGGGGTTCCGGCTTCGAGGGCAAGGTCGTCGTCAAGGCCGGCACGAGCGCGCTGACCAGTTGGAAGGTCGAATTCGACCTCCCCGCCGGCAAGTCGATCAGCTCGGCCTGGGACGCGGACCTGACCAAGAACGGGAACCACTACACCTTCGTCAACAAGTCGTGGAACGGCGCGCTGGCGGCGGGTGCCTCGGTGAGCTTCGGCTTCAACGGCGCACCCGGCGGGGTGTCCGGCGTGCTCAACTGCACGCTGAACGGCGCCGGCTGCGACGGCACCGGCGGCCCCGACCCCACGCCGACTCCGACGGTGACCCCGACGGTGACCCCGACCCCCACGCCGACCGTGACCCCGACCGTCGACCCCTCCGCCAAGAAGCTCATCGGCTACTTCACCCAGTGGGGCGTCTACGGCCGCAACTACCACGTGAAGAACCTGGTCACCAGCGGTTCGGCGAGCAAGCTGACGCACATCCTGTACGCCTTCGGCAACACCACCGGCGGCAGGTGCACCATCGGCGACTCCTACGCCGACTACGACAAGGCATACACCGCGGACCAGAGCGTCGACGGCGTGGCCGACACCTGGGACCAGCCGCTGCGCGGCAACTTCAACCAGCTCCGCAAGCTGAAGAAGGCGTACCCGAACATCAAGGTCATCTGGTCCTTCGGCGGCTGGACCTGGTCCGGCGGCTTCACCCAGGCGGCGGCCAACCCGACCGCGTTCGCCGACTCCTGCTACAACCTGGTCGAGGACCCGCGCTGGGCGGACGTGTTCGACGGCATCGACATCGACTGGGAGTACCCCAACTCCTGCGGTCTCACCTGTGACAACAGCGGCCCGAACGCGTTCAAGAACGTGATCTCCGCGCTGCGGGCCAAGTTCGGCACCGGCAACCTGGTCACGGCGGCCATCACCGCCGACGGCTCCACCGGCGGCAAGATGGACGTCGCCGACTACGCCGGCGCGGTCTCGAATCTCAACTGGCTCATGCCGATGACCTACGACTTCTTCGGCGCCTGGGACGCCCAAGGCCCGACGGCTCCGCACTCGCCCCTCACCGCCCTCCCCAACTCCACGAAGCCCGGCTTCTACTCCGACGCCGCCATCCAGAAGCTGAAGGACAAGGGCGTCCCGGCCAACAAGCTCATGCTCGGCATCGGCTTCTACGGCCGCGGCTGGACCGGCGTGACCCAGGCGGCTCCCGGTGGCACCGCCACCGGCCCCGCCCCCGGCACCTACGAGCAGGGCAACGAGGACTACAAGGTCCTCAAGACCAAGTGCCCGGCCACCGGCACCGTCGCCGGCACCGCCTACGGCTTCTGCAACGGCCAGTGGTGGGGCTACGACACCCCCGCCACCATCACCGGCAAGATGACCTACGCCAAGAACCAGGGCCTGGGCGGCGCGTTCTTCTGGGAGACCAGCGGCGACACCGCGAACGGTGAGCTCATCACCGCCATGTCCAACGGTCTCAAGTAATATCCCAATCACTCGACCCTCCGTGTGCGTCACGCCGCGGGGGGTCGAGCAGTTCCTGAGAAGATCCTCAAAATCCGGGGCAAAGTATTCACGCGTCGCATATGGCTGTTTAGACTCCTAAACGCCCTTTGATCCCCCCGGAGGACGTGTGCGAGTTCGAGCCCTGGTGGCCCTGGCGTTGGTCCTCACCATCGCACCCGCGGTACCCGCCCTCGCCGAGAACCCTCCGGCTCCCCCGGGCGCCTCCGCGAGTCCGTCCCCCGGCCCGGATGAGAGCGCGCCCGCCGACGTGCCGGCCCCGCCCACCGACGGCGAACTCCCGCCCGGTGACGGCGAGACCCAGCCTGGTGACGGCGAACCCCAGCCGAAGCTGGAGACGGGGCTCGCCGCGGAGAGCGACGGGACCCGGGTGATCGTCGAGCTGGCGGCCCCCGAGGCGGCGGCGCCGGTCGCCGGGGAGGCGGAGCGACTCCCCGATGCCCAGGTCGTCCTCGAACCCTCCGACACCTCGTTCATCGTGGTCGAGGGCAGCGGCGAGTCGCTCGCCAAACTGGCCGAGGACCCGCGCGTCCTGTCCATCCGCCGCGACCGCGTCTACTCCCCCGCCGCGCTGACCTCGCTGGGCTCGCTGGCCTCCAGCCTGCAGGTGGTCGGCGCGGACAAGGCGCACGCCGCCGGGACCAAGGGTGCGGGCCAGACGATCGCGGTCATCGACACCGGGATCGACGCCGGCCACCCCGACTTCGGGGGCAGGGTCGTGGGTCAGGCCTGCTTCTCCGCGACGGACGAGGGCGCGCAGTCCCTCTGCCCGAACGGGCAGACGAGCGACCCCGGATCCGCCGACGCCAACACCCCCGCCTGCGTCCACGAGCAGGTCAACCTCTGCGACCACGGCACCCATGTGGCGGGCATCGCGCACGCCGTCGCCCCCGAGGCGGACATCGTCGCGGTCCAGGTGTTCAGCAGGTTCAACGACTGCGACGACGAGGGCGGCGCCTGCCTGAGCGCGTTCGAGTCCACCATCCTGCTCGCCCTCGAACACGTCGCGAAGCTCAAGGAGGGCGGCACGAACATCGCCGCGGTGAACCTCAGCCTCGGCGGCGGCCTGTACGAGGGAGCCTGTGACGCCGAACCCGAGTTGGCGTCGATGAAGAGCAGGATCGACGACCTTCGCGCCAAGGGGGTGGCCGTGGTGGCCGCCGCCGGCAACGAGGGCCTGTCCGGCGCCGGGGCTCCCGGCTGCCTCTCCGGCGCGGTGACCGTGGGCGCGACGGGCGACGACGACACCATCCCCTACTGGTCCAACTACGGCTCCGTGCTCGACCTCTTCGCTCCCGGCCTTGACATCGACTCCGCGGTGCCGGGCGGCGGCCACCAGGTCTACAGCGGCACCTCGATGTCCACCCCGTTCGTCACCGGCGCCCTGGCGCTGATGGCCCAGAAGGCGCCGGGCGCCCCGGACGCGCTGGAGGCCGCGCTGAAGACCGCGGGCCGGCCGATCACCTACGGCAGCGTGACCACCCCCCGCCTCGACCTGAACGCCGCGATCGCCGGGGGCACCCCCGGCGATCCCATCACCCGGACCCCTCCCCCCGACTCCGCCGACTCCCCTGAGGACCCGTCCGAGGACCCGTCGGAGGAGCCCAGCCCGGAACCGAGTTCGGGTCCCACGCCCACACCCACGCCGACCGACCCGGTGCCGACGCCGATCCCGCTGCCGACGGTGACGGTCACCGTGACGGTGACCGTCCCCCCGACGACTCCCCCTGCGGCCCCCACGGTGTGCACCCGCGGCAAGTCCACGAAGACGCTGACCGTCGCGCAGTGGGCGACGGAGATCAGCCGGGGCTCCGGGACGATCCCGGACGCGACGCTCGGCTGCTACCTCGGCCTGGTGAGCAAGGCCAGCAAGGTCTTCTCCGAGATCACCCGCGCCTCCACCCTGGGCACCGCGTACAAGGTGCTCAAGCCCGCCAAGAAGACGTCGAAGGCCAAGCTGGAGGGCGAACTGCTGGCCGCCTGGCTGAACTGGGCGAACGGCGGGGTGAACTTCACCGCGAAGATCAAGGAGACGGCGACGCTGAAGACGGTCCTCACCTCGGTGGAGAAGCAGCGCCTGAAGGGCACCACTCCCGCCGCGTCCACCTCGCTGCTCAAGAAGAAGGTGAACGCCCGCCGGGCTGCCTAGTACGTGATCGGGGTTGAGAAACAACCGGTGGCTGTTCCTCAACCCCGATCAGCCGCCGCCCGTCGCGGTGGCGGCGCTCATGCCTGGATGAGGGTGAGGACGTTGCCGGCCGGGTCCTTGACCTGTGCCTTGACCACCCAGCCGTTGTCGGTCGGCGGCATGGCGACCGCGCCGCCCAGTTCGGCCGCACGGCGGACCGCCTGCTCAAGGTCCGGGACCACCACGCCCAGGGTGACGCCGGCCTGTTCGGTTTCGACGATCGCCCCGCCCAGCCCGCCGGGCGTCTGAACCAGCGCGTACCCCGGCCCCTTGCGGTCGACCTGCCAGTCCAGCAGATCGCCGTAGAAGCGGTGCAGGTCCGCGTCGTCCGGGCCGCCGATGTCGAAATGCGCCACCGCGTTCGCCGGGCGCACAGTCTGCTCGTTCATGTCATGTCCTCCTGGGTCTCTTCGCCGTCCCGGGCCTGGACGGTGGCCGGAAAAGCCTGCACGAGCAGGTCGGCAAGCCGGTGAAGCCGTTCAGGGCAGGCCCGGTAGAGCCGATACGTCCGGTCGACTCTCATCGTGACCAAGCCGGTCTTGCGCAGCACCTTCAGGTGCTCCGAAACGCTGGCCGGGGCCAGGCCGAGTTCGTCGGCCAGTTCTCCCGCGCCGCGCTCACGCTCCCAGACCTCGGAGAGGATACGCCGACGGTGCCTGCCGGCCACGGCGCGCAGGAGTTCATCGAGATCATCCGGCTCGATCACGACGGCGATGCTATTTCGGATTAATCCGAAATAGCAAGCGGCCGGTCACACGCGTTGCCCCGGCAGGCGGGTGAACCTCGCCACACCGCGCATCCCCGGTTAGGGACCACTCACCGCGTACCCGGCAGGCAGCCGAACGTCCGGCAAGCCCGGTGAAAGCGGGACACCGGCAAGCCTCACCGCCCCGCCTACCCGGAAAGCCGACGAACCTACGCCGATCCGCATAAGCCTGGTATGTGTCGCTTAGGGTGAAGGGCATGGACGCGACCAAGGTGATCATCGATACCGTCGACCGGTTCAAGCAGCGGCGTACCGCCCCGCTGGTCCTTGAACTCGACCTCACCGAGGGCCTGACCGACGGCGCCCCGGCGGATCCGCTGGGCGCCATCCTCGCGATGCGCAAGACGAGCCTGGCCGACGTGCTGGCCGGGCTCAAGCGAGCCAGGAAGGACGACCGGGTCAAGGCCCTGATCGTCAAGATCGGCACCCAGTCACCGGGGCTCGCGGTCGTCCAGGAGCTCCGCCAGGCCGTCGCCCTCTTCCGCGCCTCGGGCAAGCTGACCGTCGCGTTCGCCGAGAGCTTCGGCGAGTTCAGCGGGGGCACCGTCCCCTACTACCTGGCCAGCGCCTTCGAGCGGGTCTACCTCCAGCCGTCCGGCGACGTCGGGCTCACCGGCGTCGCGATGGAGCAGCGCTTCCTGCGCGGCGCGCTGGGCAAGCTCGGCGTCGAGTACCAGCTCGGCCAGCGGCACGAGTACAAGACGGCCGCCAACACCTTCACCCAGGACCACATGACCGACGCCCACCGCGAGTCGATGGGCCGCATCACCGAGTCGGTCACCGAGCAGGTCGTGGCGGGCGTCGCCGAGGGGCGCGGTCTGGAGCCCGCCAGGGTGCGCGAGCTGATCGACCAGGGCCCGTTCATCGGCGCCGAGGCCGTCGAGGCCGGGCTCGTCGACCGGATGGCCTACCGCGACGAGGTCTACGACGAGGTCAAGCACGAGGTCGGCGAGAACTCGCTGCTGCTGTACGTCGGCCGCTACGCCAAGGCGCTGACCGCGAAGAAGCTCCCGCACCCGGGCGAACAGGCCGTCGCGCTGGTCCGCGGCAACGGCGCGATCCGGCTCGGCCGCAGCGGCCGCAGCCCGATGGGCGGCGGCGGCGCGATGGGCTCCGACACCATCTGCGCCGCGCTGCGCGCGGCCCGCCGCGACGACAGCGTCAAGGCGGTCGTCTTCCGGGTCGACAGCCCCGGCGGCTCGTACGTGGCCTCCGACGCCATCTGGCGCGAGGTCGTGCTGACCCGCAAGGCCGGCAAGCCCATCGTGATCTCGATGGGCGACCTGGCCGCCTCCGGCGGCTACATGGTCTCGATGGCCGCCGACGTGATCGTGGCCCAGCCGGGCACGCTCACCGGTTCCATCGGCGTGTTCGGCGGCAAGGCGGTCATCGGCGGCCTGCTGGAGAAGATCGGCGTCACCTCGGAGATCGTCGGCGAGGGCGCCAACTCCGGGATGTTCTCCCCCACGAACGCCTTCTCCGAGGCCCAGTGGGTGCGGATCAACGCCTGGCTCGACCGGGTCTACGACGACTTCGTGAACAAGGTCGCCGAGGGTCGCGGCCTGACCCGCGAGCGCGCCCACGAGCTGGCCAAGGGCCGGGTCTGGACCGGGGCCGACGCCCTGGAGAACGGGCTCGTCGACGAGCTCGGCGGCCTGGAGGACGCGCTGGCCGTGGCCCGCAGGAAGGCCGGCCTGCCCGCCGACGCCCCGGTGCGCGCCTACCCCAAGCTCAACCCGCTGGAGCGGCTGCGCCCCGCGGAGTCCAGCGAGGACAAGGCCGCCGCGCTGGCCCGGGTCCGCGTGGAGGCGTGGGGCCCCCTCGCCCATCTCGCGGGCGAACTGGGCCTGCCCTCGTACGGGCCGCTCATCCTGCCGGGCTCGTGGACGATCCGCTGACGTTGTCTCCCGCGCGCTTCGGCCGTACGGACCGCTCGGCTCGGCGGACTGATCGTCTTCGCTGAGCAGCCGCCGCGTTCGGACAGAGCGTCCGGCGGCTTCGGCTGGGGCCGCCACCCGGATCGGGTGGCGGCCCTTCGGATCAGCGGTGGCGACTCCGACCGTGCGACATTCGCCTCCCGTACGGAAGCGAGCGACGGCCCGCCGGTTCAGCGGTAGCGGCTCCGCGCCTCCCGTACGGAAAGAGCGAGCGGCGGACCACCAGGTCAGCGGTAGCGGCTCCGGTAGCGCGTCAGCGGTGGAACGGACGCGTCGACGTAGTCGACCCCGAGGACCTTGGCGACGAAGAGGGTGTGGTCTCCGGCCGGGACGACCTTGACCGTCTCGGCCTCCAGCGCGGTGACACCGCCGTCCACGATGAGGGCCCCGCTCCGCTCACCCCGGTGATGCGGCATGCCCGCGAGCAGCAGCCTGGCACCGGGACGCCCTGCCGTGGCGAACCGGCTGGCGATCGTCTTCTGCCCGGCCGACAGCACGCTGGCGGCCCAGCGGTCGTGCCGGAGCAGCAGCTCGTTGAGGTATCCGGTGTTGCCCAGGCTCACCATCACCAGCGGCGGGTCCAGCGAGATCGAGGTGAACGTGCCGACCGTGACCCCCACGTCGTCCCGCTCGTCCTTCACGGTGACGATCGTCACCCCGGTCACCACCTGGGCCATGGCCTCGACGAACTCGTTCATGCGGCAATCATCCCGGAGCCTGGTGTAGGCGGGACATCCGCCCGGCAAAGCCGTGGTCGCACGCGGCTGATCAAGGTTCCGCCAGGTAGAACAGTGACGACATCGGGCGGGATCACCCTTGACCGCTTCCGGACACAATCTCCCCATCACCCCCGGTCACTGGCGGAGTGACGCCCTTGCCGTCATCGAGTGTCCGAAAATAGGCCCTGACCACCCATTCGGATGCTTTTTCATGGCCACCACTGCTTCTTACCAGGCGTGATCTGGGATTTCAGAAAAAACCCTCGAAGGCGAACAGTGCGAGGTGGCCAAGAGTGATCACACCCACTCCCCGCGTCACCGTTTTTGTCTCGTCACTCCGCGACTATCCGTCACATATCACTCACGTGTTCGATATCTCGTCTCCCCAAACCTGACCATCACGCCCGTTATTTGTTCCTTATATAGATCTTGCGGATTTAAGTGATCTATATGTACTTTCTGATCGTTTGCTTGCATTTGATGCACTCTGAACCGTCAGCTCCGGTCTTGTTCGGGCTCCCTGACGGACTGGGGTAACGCGAGGACGCCCGTTCTCGCGCTGACGTGTTCGGAGGATGACGGCGTATGCGCCGCTTGTTGTCATGGGGTCGTTCGTCTCGCTCTTCAACCGGCGTAACCCTCGCCATCTTGGTGACGCTGATCCCCGGGCTTCTGCTCCTACAGGCGGAGTCGGCGGTGGCCGATCTGAATCCGGCCATCGGGTCCCTTGCCATACAGAGCGAGCCGGCACCGGTTCAACTGTCCGGAACGGCAGCCGGTCTGCCCTCCCTCGTGGGAACGGACCGCACGGCGACAACGGCGCGGGTGAAATCCCCTTCGAAGGAAGTCGCCGCACCGAAGAAGGCACTGCCGCTCGAAGGTCGTTTTGTCAAGGAACCGGCGCCTTCCAGCACGACGGCTCCTTCCCTGTTGAAGAAACAGCAAAAACAGCGAGAACAGACCGCGTTGTCGATGCAGGCGCTCGCGGACCCTCCATGCGGAAGCGTTTCACCATGGCGCTCCAACTACGCGGTCGCACTGGGAGAGCGGGTCGCCTCGGCCGGCCGGATCTGGGAGGCGCTTCAGGCCATCCCCGGGTACGCGAACACCACACGGCCGGAAAACGACTTCTCGTGGGTGTGGGCGGACCGGGGAGCATGTCCGCTGCCCCCCGCTCCGACGGTCACCTCCATGACCCCCGCCGACGAGGCACTGGTGATGACGCTGCAGCCGACGCTGTCGGCAACGGTGACATCGTGGGACGGCGGCGTCGCCGGCTTCGACTTCCAGGTCTGTGACAATCCGTCGATGTCAGGCGACTGCGTGAACTCCGACGACTACGACTGGATCTGCTGCGGACTGTCCGGCCGATGGACGCTGCCCGAAGGGCTACTGGCGTGGGGCAAGGAGTACTGGTGGCGGGTGTACGTCACCGACGCCTCCACCATCGGCGGGCAGGGGGCCTACTCCTCGACGCGTTCCTTCACCATGGGAGTGCGCCAGCCCACGATCACCTCGAACCTGTCGGCCCGAGGGATCAACGGCCAGGAGTTCTACCAGTCCACCGGTAACTACACGACGACCTTCACCGACGCGGTGGTCAACGCCGCGGGGCCGCCCCTGTCGGTGGTGCGCTCCTACAACAGCATGGACCCCCGGCGCGACGGCGCGTTCGGGGCGGGCTGGTCGACCCGTTTCGACATGCGGATCGTGCCGGAGACGATCCGGGGCTTCGAGGCACTCCTGGTGACCTACCCCGACGGGCGTACGGTGCGTTTCGCCGACAAGGGAGGCGGGGCCTTCCAGCCGCCGCCGGGCACCTACGCCACCCTGGCCACGGTCACCGGGGGCGGCTGGCGGCTGATGGACAAGTCGTCCACCACCTACCTTTTCGACGCCCAAGGTCGTCTGCTGAGAGCGACCGACAGCCGGGGCCGCAGCCAGGAGCTGACCTACGGCACTGACGGCAAGCTGAGTGAGGTCACCGCGACCGGCGGCAGGTCCCTGTCGTTCACCTGGACCGGCGACCACGTCACCACCGTGTCCACCGCCCCGGTCAACGGAGCACCGCTGACCTGGACCTACTCCTACACCGGTGACCGCCTGACCGAGGTCTGCGCGCCGACGACCGCGTGTACCGGCTTCGAGTACGGCGCCGGGTCGCTGTATCGCAGCTCGGTCCAGGACGCCGACCCGTTCGGTTACTGGCGGCTGGGTGAGGCCTCCGGCAACGCGGCCGACCTGGGCTGGGGCGCCGGTCCGGCCTCCTACTCCGGGGCGACCCGGGGACGTCCGGGAGCGCTGGCCGGCAGCACCGACACCGCGGTCGAGCTGACGAGCTCGGGCTATGTGGAACTGCCCGCAGGCCTCATGCCACGGATATACCAGCAGGGAGCGGTGGAGCTGTGGTTCAAGTCCACCGGGACGGGCCGCCTCATCTCCTCGGGAGAGTTGAGCGGCTCGCTGACCCCGGTGGTGCAGGTGGGCACCGACGGCAAGCTGCGCGCCTCGCTGCGGTCAACGGCCTCGCCCATCGTCTCGGCCGCGGCGGTCAACGACGGCGCCTGGCACCACCTGGCGTTCAGCATCGCCGCCGACAAGCAGACCCTCTACCTCGACGGTCTCCCCGTTGGAACGCTGACCCAGCCGATAGTCGCCGACAACCGTGACATCACCCGGATCGGCGGCGGGCTGGCCGGGACCGTCGACGAGGTCGCGGCCTATGACCGGCCGCTGACCGCGGCCGAGGTTGCGGCCCATTACGGCGCCCGGGTCGAGGCCCCGAACAAGCTGACGAAGATCACGCTGCCGTCGGGGCGGGTGTGGGCGACCAACACCTACGACCCGGCGACCGAACGGCTCACCACCCACATCGACGCCAACGGGGGCACCTGGCAGATCGGCGCCCTGGCCTACAACCGGACGACCGGCCAGTCCACCGTGACGGTCACCGACCCGCGTAACGAGACCCTGAAATACGTCTACGACGCCTGGCGCGGCTACCGCCTGGTCAGCCAGACCGACCAGCTTCTCAAGGTCACCACCTACGCGTACGACACCGGCGGATTCCTCAGCAAGGTCACCGACCCGAACGGCAACGCGACCGAGCGCTTCTACGACAAGCGAGGCAACCTTGTCGGGGTCAAGCAGTGCCAGAGCTGCCGGACCGAGCACCACGCGTACTACCTGAACACCAACGACCAGTTCGACCCCCGCAACGACCGGCCGATCGCCTCGCGGGACGCGCGCTCCTCCAGCGCCACCGACAACACCTACGCCACCAAGTGGGAGTACAGCCAGCACGGCGAGACACTCAAGCAGACCACCCCGGCCACCACCGACTTCCCCAGCGGCCGCTCGACCACCTTCACCTACACCGACGGCACCGAACCCGCCGTCGGCGGCGGCACCACCCCGGCCGGCCTGCGCAAGTCGGCCAAGGATTCCAAGAACAACGAGACTACCTACCGCTACACCGCCGCAGGGGACCTGGCCGAGCAGACCAGCCCCTCGGGGCTGAAGACCCAGCTCGCCTACGACGCGCTGGGCCGGGTGACCTCCAACACCCAGGTGTCGGAGGCTCACCCCACCGGGGTCACCACGACGTTCAGCTACGACAACCTCGGGCGCCTGCTCACCCGGACCGAGCCCGGGGTGAAGAACGAGGTCACCGACGTCACCCACACCGCCAAGACCACGCTGACCTACGACGCCGACGGCAACCAGCTCACCACCACCGTGGCCGACCTGACCGGTGGTGACCCCGCCCGTACGACCACCTACACCTACGACGCCAAGGGCCGGGTGGAGACGGTCACCGACCCCGAGGGCGGCGTGGTGCGCTCGGCCTGGGACGTCACCGGCGCCCAGGTCTCGACGACCGACCCGCTGGGCACCGTTCTCACCTACGCCTACACCAAGCGCGGCGAGCCGGCCTCCACCACGATCAAGAACTGGACCGGGAGCCCGGTCAGCCCGCAGGCCCCGCAGGATGTGGTGCTGGAGTCGCGCTCCTACGACCCCGGCGGACGACTGGCCGGTCAGGTCGACGCGATGGGCCGCAAGACGGCCTACACCTACTTCACCGACAACCGCCTGTCGGAGGTGATCGGTGACGATGTCCGGTTGAACGGTTCCACCACCCCGGCCGACGTGGTGCTGGAGGCCAACGCCTACGACGCGGCCGGCAACCTCGTCAAGCAGGTCACCGGCGGCGGGAAGGCGACCACCGACTACGTCTACGACGCCGCCGGCCGCCTCACCTCCACCACGTTCGACCCGGCCGCCCTCAAACGCAAGACCGCCTTCGAGTACGACGCGGTCGGGAACGTCACCCAGAAGACCTTCACCGGTACGGGCACCACCCGTACCGAGTCCACGGTTTACGCCTACAACGCGCTGAACCTGGTGACCCGGCAGACCGTGGAGAACGGGGCCGACGACCTGGTCTCCACCAGCACCTACGACGACCGCGGCCTGCTGACCGCGACCACGGACCCGCGCGGCAACGCCTCCGGTGCCACCGCCGCCGACTTCACCACCACGATGCGCTACGACCTCGCCGGTCAACTCGTGGAAACGAAGGCTCCCCAGGTGAAGATCGAAAAGAACGGGTCCGCCGCCGACGGACGCCCCACCCAGAAGTACGGCTACAACAGCATCGGGCTGGCGACCCACACGGTCGACGCCGAGGGACGGACGCTCACCTCGACCTTCGACAAGGCCGGACGTCTCACCTCGGCCATCGCCCCGTCCTACACCCCGCCGGGTGGCAGCGCCGTCATCCCCAAGGTCAGCTTCGGCTACGACGCGGCGGGCCGTCAGACCACGGTCACCGACCCGCGCAACTACGTCACCTCCACCGTCTACGACGCGCTGGGACGCCCGGTCAAGGTCACCGAACCCGGCCCCTCCGGGCCGGGCGGCGTGCGAGTGGCGGAGTACGACCTGCTGGGCGAGCAGCTCGCGGCGATCGACCCCACCGGGGCACGTACCGAGGCCACCTACGACGATCTGGGCCGGAAGATCACCAGCACGCAGATCGAGCGCACCCCCACCACCGCCGCGCACACCACCAGGCTGACCTACGACACCGCAGGCAACCTCACCAAGAGCATCGCACCCGCCCCCGGGACCAAGACCACCACCTATGTGGTCAACGCCGCCGGTGAGGTCACCGACGTAACCGACCCGCTCACCCACACCTCCACCATCGCCTATGACCTCCTCGGCAGGCAGACCAAGGTGGCTGACGCGCTGGGCAACGCCACCGAGGCCGAATACGACCTCGCCGGACGCAAGATCGCAACCAAGGACCTCACCAGCACCGGAAGCGTCGTCCGCACCCTCGGTTTCGGTTACGACCCGGCCGGCAACCCGACCAGCACCACCTCCGGCGAGGGGCACGTCACCCAGCGGCAGTTCGACGCGCTGGGCCGGATGACCTCTCTCATCGAGCCGGTCTCCGCGGGCACGTCGATCACCTCGACGTTCGGCTACGACGCCACCGGGGCGCGTACCCGCACCACCGACGGCCGGGGCAACGCGACCTGGGCCGGCTACAACACCCTCGGCCTGGTCGAGTCGGTCATCGAACCGGCCACCACGGCCTACCCCAACGCCGCCGACCGGACCTGGACCAGCGTCTACGACGCCTCCGGCAACGCGGTGGCCACCCTGCAGCCGGGCGGGGTGCGCATCGACCGTACCTTCGACCCGCTGGGCCAGGTGGTCGAGGAGAGCGGTAGCGGTGCCTCGGTGACCACCCCGACGCGGAACCTCACCTACGACGCAGCGGGCCGCCTCACCGCGATCGGTGACTACACCCTCGAATACAACGACCGCAGCCTGCTGACCAAGGTGTCCAAGGCCACCAACCAGGTCGCCGCCTACACCTACGACGCCGTGGGCAACCCCACCCAGCGCGTCGACCCGGCAGGGACGGCGAACTACACCTGGGATGATGCGGACCGGCTCAAGACCGCGAGCGACCCGGTGACGGGACGCACCTGGACCTACGGCTACGACAACGCTGACCGGCTCAAGACCAAGACCTCCGCGAACCCGGTCAACACCGAGACCTACGACTACGACGCCGTCGATCGGCTCACCTCGCACTCGGTGAAGAACAGCTCCGGCACCGAACTGTCGAAGATCGTCTACGGGTGGGACAAGGACGATCTCCTCACCTCCAAGACCACCACCGGCACCGCCGGAGCGGGCACCAACACCTACGGCTACGACCGCGCCGGACGCCTGACCTCCTGGACCGCCCCCGGCGGTGCCGTCACCGCCTACGAGTGGGACGCCTCCGGCAACCGCACCAAGGCCGGAGCCGAGACCTTCGTCTACGACCAGCGCAACCGGCTGACCTCCGGTGCCGGGACCGACTACACCTACACCCCGCGCGGCACCACCGCCACCGAGACCAAGGCCGGCGTCACCCGCAACCTCACCTTCGACGCCTTCGACCGCCTCGTCAACGACGGTGACGCCTCTTATGGTTACGACGCCCTGGGCCGGATGACGTCGCGTACCAAGGGTGCCGATCAGCAGCGCTTCACCTACTCCGGCCTGAGCAACGACCTCGTCGCCACCACCGACGGCGCGGGCGCCCTGCAGGCCAAGTACGGCCGCGACCCCTTCGGCGGCCTGCTCAGCCTCCAGGAAGGCGCCGGCCCCGCCCTGGCGACCATGACCGACCTGCACGGCGACCTGGTCGCCACCTTCTCCGGCACCTCCCTGGTCGACTCGACCGCCTACGACCCCTTCGGCAACGTCACCCACCGCTCCGGCACCCAGCGCGCCCTCGGCTACCAGGGCGAGTACACCGACCCCGACACCGGCAAGGTCAACATGCACACCCGCTGGTACCAACCCGGCACCGGCACCTTCACCTCCCGCGACACCGCCACCCTCAACCCCGACCCATCGGTCCAGGCCAACCGCTACACCTACGCCAACGCGGGCCCCCTCACCCATAGCGATCCAACCGGACACAGCTCCATCCAGATCAACAACGCGAGCTCCATCACCGGCACAACTGGTAGCTCCAGCTGGCAGTCCTTCGATATGAACGCGTACATGAGCGCCCACATCGACAAGCTCTCCGCCAAGAGTTTCGATATTACGAGAATTAACTGGCCAAAGCCGGGACAGCCGTACAACGCGTGGGGTGGCGACGGCTCGGGCCTGTATAGAAGCGACGGACTCCCGGACTGGGAACCATGGAATCCCGGGCTCTCAAATGACGAGGCGCAACGAATTGGATACACCACTAACGGAAAACCGGCACCGAGCGACTTTTGGAAGGCGACCAAAGAGGAGCGGGACCTCTACGAGGTTTTCACCGATTTTGTGGATGACGAGAAGACTCTCAAAGCCCTGTGGAAAAAAATAAAGTCATCCGACTCTAAAAAAGCAAATGGAGGAGCTTTCGGTACAGGCATGCTACTAAGTCCAGGCCCCGACAGTGCAGTAAAATTCAAAAATGAGTTCGAAGCCTGTCGGGCCGAATTCGCTCTTAAAGTGTGCTCGGAAGTAAAAAACATTGCAGAAATGGCCGATGAGTTTGTCAACGAACGCATAAAGGACTTTGACGGCAAGACGTCCAAAGGTTGGGCAAGAAATGTTCTGAGACACTTCGTTGGCATGGCCATGACATGCTGGAGTCTCGGCTGCGACGTAGCAAAAAAAGTTGCAGAAATACATGAAAGTTTTGCATTTTCCGACCTTACTCCTCCCCATAAATACAAAAAGGGGACCAAAGAATATGACGATGCCGTCAAGGAGTGGAATAGGCGCGCCTTGGACAGCCAGTTCGACCGAGCAATAAACGATCTAGCCGTCAAGTACTACGAGCAAAACAAAGGGGCTCTCGGCACCCGGAATGCCGAATACAACAAATGCAGTTCCCGCTATTATGGCCCTGGCGCACAAGACCTCCTGGGTGGATGCATGCAAAAAGCGAACGAGGCCTTCATGCAAAAAGCATTTGCGGGTGGGATGGCTCAAATGTGCGGCAGGAGCTTCAGCTTTCCCGCCTCAAAGGAAGCACAAATAGTGAATTGTAAATACGTAGCCCCCTATCCGAGCAGGTAGTTCACGGAGAACACTTCACGACAGACATGGAGAAAATGAATGAGGCTTTTCACGCCAAGCAGCAATTGGCTCCGATGGTCTACCAGGGCCCCGGCGTTCCCGGGTTCTGATGCGGTATGCCGACGTTGAGCGTTTGGCCAGGTGGAAGACGAAAGAGCGCGACTTCTGCTGATCTTTCAGGTCTCGAATCCGAAGACCGCCGCAGGAGTCGCGCTCGTGTCCCCATCTTCCCTGACCAGCTCTCGCCTCGTCCCATGTCTTGACCAGTTCGCCGACCTGGCATTGTGGGAAGCCGAGTTGGCGACTGATCCGGTCGCGGTGAAATCGGCGTTGATGCGCCGATTGGCGGCCGTGCCTGAGCGGCGCTCGGCCTGCGGGCTGCGGCATCCGCTGGTGGTCATCTTGACGTTGACGGCGTGCGCAACGCTCGTGGTCGGTGGTGACAGCGTCGCGGCGATCTGGCAGTGGGCCGCCCGGACCTCGCAAGCGGTGCTGGAGCGGCTGGGCGCCTATCGCGATCCGTTCACCGGCCTGTTCGTCGTGCCCAGTGAGCGGACTTTCCGTCGGGTCCTGGCCGACCTGGACGCCGACGCGCTGGATGTGGCGATCAGCGGCTATGTGGCCGAGGTGGTGCGCCGGGCGGCGCCGGCGCCGCGGATTCCCCACCCCCCTGGGCCGGTCGAGCGTGAGCAGCGGCGCGCAGCTCAGCGACAGGTCACCCATCCTGCCCCGGCCGGGCTGCTGCCCGGCGCCGCCCTGGATGGCAAGGCCTGTCGCGGCGCCCGGACCGAGCAGGGCGGGCGGGTCTTCCTGGTCGGGGCGATCAGCCACGAGCACGGCGTAATCCTGGGCCAATGCCAGGTCGCCGACAAGTGCGGGGAGGGACCCGCCGCCCGTGCTCTGCTGGCCCGGCTGGACGTGGCCGGGACGGTCTTGACCCTGGACGCGCTGCACACCACCAAGGCCACCGCCCGCCTGATCACCCAGCATCTGGACGCCCACTACATCCTCATTTTGAAGGGTAACCAGCCGCTGGCCCGCGCGGCCGCCCAGGCTCTGTTGACCGGCCCGGATGCCGACTGGAGCGCGCCCACCGCCATCGATGACGATCACGGGCACGACCGCACCGAACGCCGCACCATCCGCACCGCCGAAGCAGACGACGCCCTGTTCCCCGGTGCCCGCCAAGCCTTCCGGCTCCGCCGCGACGTCGGCGACCTGGACGGCGTCTGGACCAGCAAGGAAATCGTGTACGGCATCACCAGCCTGCCCGCTGAAGCGGCCGGGCCCGCTCATCTCAACCATTACGAGCGGGCGCACTGGTCGGTGGAAAATCGGCTCCACTGGGTCCGCGACGTAACTTTCCGGGAGGATCACTCCCAGCTCAGGACAGGTACCGCACCCAGAGCCCTGGCTGGTTTCCGCAACCTGGCGATCAGCACCATGCGCCTGGCCGACCGCGCCAACATCGCCCATGCCCGCCGTGACCTCCTCGACCACGACGACGCCTTCGCCGTCTACACCATCTGATCAATCCGACGAACCGGGACAAAGTGAATCAACGCCGGGGCCCTGGATGGTCTACAAGATAAAAATGGCTTATAGTTTGCGACAGCGCGTTCGCCCACCGCGCAAACGCGGGGGTGAATGCGGTGGCGGACCACCGACCGCTCGACAGATCTGCCAGCGACGCTTGAACAGCGCGCGAACCGTGCCGTCTGCACCCTATTAGCCCCAGCCGGCGCTAACCGACACTCAGCGTCGGTCAGCGCGTCGATTTCCGTCTCACCGGAGGCTCATCTCACCTCAGCCCGGCCTTCTTCACCAGCTGTTTAAATTAAAAAGAACTCGAAGTTCATTTCGTAAGGTCATTGAAGCCGCTATGGTTTTTATCATGAAAAGGGCGCTTCGCTGGCCACTGATGGTGGCCGTGGCTTTTCTCGTAGTAGCCGGTATTGCTGCCGCTCCTCTGATCTCCGAGATCTGGGAGCATCGTAGGATCTGCGACGAGCTGTACGACCGTGTCGAAGCGGCCCTGACGCCGCTCGACGTCCTGGATGCCGCCCCAACTGGCGCCGTCCCGCTCGGAGAGCGCGACCATGAATGCGGCGACACCGACGACCACTATCCCACTATCAGCCGTTCCTACCGCCCGCCAGAGCAGCACAGCTCGTCCAAAGCCATCGAATCCTTCTATCGGGACCTTGCCCAGCGCAACGGCTGGAAGATCACCCCCGCTGAGCACTCCACTAAAGAGCTGGGATGCATCATCAAAGAGGTCGAGGGCACAGAGATCACTCTCGATATCTGGTTCAGCCCGGAGCCAAAGGGCACCTACATAGTAAGTGCCTCTACCTGGCCCTGCTGAGACACAGCCAGGTCACTAACGCCGCTCTTCCTTGTTTACCAAAGACTCCCGTTCGAGTTCGCCGCTGACTAGCCTCGATCTTTCACGATCTTCGTGTGGTTGGCCGAGGCATCCGGCTGAGAGTTGATTTCGGTTCCTGGTCAGCGTGGTGGCCCGGCTGTCACGCCGGGTAGGCGGGGTTCCACGGACCCCGGGCTCCTTTCTTGGTTGGTGGGGCGGATTGGTGCTGGTCAGGTTGGTGCGGGTAAGGCTTGCAGGCGGGTGACGGCGGTGATGATCTGCGGTGCCCAGGGCCATCGGGCGGCGATGCGCAGCCGGAGCCGTCGGCCGCCGCGGACCAGGCGCCCGGCGATGGCGAACATGCTCAGTCTCAGGCGTTTGGGTTCCCAGCGGCGGGCGGGGCCGTTCAGGGCGAGCAATTGCATCCAGGAGATGAGTTCGCAGGCCAGGGCGACGATCTCGCACCAGATTTGTTTCTGGGTAAAGTCGTGCAGCGGCAGGTTGCGCAGGCCGGTGTCCTTGGCGGTGCGAATGCGATCCTCGGCTCGGGAAGTTGCCCGCCAGGGGTGTTGGTGACGAAGCAGGTGAAGCGGTGCCCGTCTGGGTCGGTGAAGCGCGGGCGCGCCCGGATGCGAGCGTTCTTTACGGACGATGACGCGCATTCCGCTGGGCCAGGAGGCCAGGTTCAGCATGCCGGTGATCTCAGCGACCCACTCACCTGACCGCGTGTGACCGTCGGCGTCGTAGGGCGGGGTCCAGGCTGTGGCCGGCAGACGCAGGATCGCCTCACCGATCCCAGGCTCATGACACATCAGAGACCGGATGTTTCAAAGGATGTGCATGCGGACGCCGAGGCGGCGGATGCGTTCTCTGTAGTTGTAGCGCTCCAGGTCCAGCAGGGTTCGTACGGCTTTGCGGGCCATGGGGTGGTTGCGGATGAGGAGGGGGCCGCCTTCTCGGCGTGTTCCAGTTCGGCGGTGGCGGCCTCGCGGTGGCCGCACCAGAGCAGGGCGCGGGCGTAGTCGAGGTGGTGGTACCCAACGCGATTGGCCTGTAGGCCCTTTGGGAGTCGGACCGTCTTTCCCCGGCTCACCGCCTGGGGACCGTCACCGAGTTCGACCGCGACAGCGACCCCGTGGATGTCGACGTTGGTCTGGCTGGTGCACATCTCGTAGTAGTTGGTGCGCTGGCGAGCCCTGAGTCGAGTGACCGCCTCGGCAGCGAGCCGGTGGCGTGACCACGCCCCGTGGCGTCGTTCCTGCGTGCCCCAGTAATGGCCGCTCGACTTTCGACTGGTCAGATCGCGTCTACCGTCGATTGGTAAAGGTCCTCGAATCTTCGAACCGCGGCGGTGTCCGCGAAGGGCCGGAGGCGGGACCGGATGGTCTCTATGCGGTCGGTGACGCGGGCTGAGTTGACCTTGACCGCCAGGTTCAACGACTTCGATGCGGCCTCGGTGGCTTGTTCGATCTCGCGGGCCTGAGCGTAGGCATCGGCGAGCCAGCTCAGGTAGAGCGAAACCTCCCGTGCGTGCGTGGCGTCGTAGGTGTCGATGCCCTGGGTGAGCAACGGTTCGGCCCTGAGCGGGCGGCCGAGTTCGGTGAAGCACCGGCCGGCCATCACGTCGACCTCACCTCGGTCCAGCCAGTAGACCCACTTCGGGTCATCATCGCCGTCTTCGTGCTGCTCGAACACCCGGTCGACCTCGCCGAGTGCCCGTTCGGTGATCGCTGAGTCTCCGGCCTTGGCGTGTGCCCAGGCCACCCGTTCCAGTAGCAGGGCGCGGGTGAGCGGGGTGCTTGATCGCTCAGCGCCCTTGACCGCCGTACGGGCCATCATGGCCGCTTCCCTGGGGTCTCCCACATTGGCCATCTGGTAGCTCAACGAGGACAGCAGATTGGCCGCCGTCGGCTCATCTTCAGCGACATGCGCGGCTTGAATGCCTTTGACGTAATAGGTACGAGCGCGACCGTACAGTCCCGCGTCGGAGGCCACCCATCCCGCGAGCTGGCAGAGCTCTCCCACCGCTTTCAGAAGTCGGCGGCCCACGTCCTCGCGGTACGCGGCCTCCTTGGCGACTGTGGCGGTCGCCTCCAGCTCTTGAGAGACAAGCGTGTGCAGGTCTGTACCGCCCACGTAGTCATCGAGGTGCCGCAAATGGTCGACCCGAGTCTCGATCTTGCCGACCAACGAGTGACCGACACGGCGTCCCGTCCGAATCTCATGGAGCTGTGGCGGCTCCACGATCAGCCACTCGTGGGCGACGCGGAGCGCGGACTCCTCCGACATGGCTTCGCTCTCGATGACCAGCCCGGCGGCCATCGCCTCGTTGCTCTCGCGCGTCCAGCCGTCGCTGAACAGTGTCAGACGATCACCGTTCACGCTGGGCGGGGTGACGCCCAGTCGTTTGGCGCGGGACAGCACGACCGCCTGGTCCAGTAGAGCCAGCGGGAGATCCAGCACGATGCTCAACCACGGCAGCCAGGCCAGGGGCAACCGCCTGCCGCGCTCCCAGCGGGAGATCTCGTTGCGAGTGATCGTGGACTGCCCTGAAGCTCGGGCGAGCCGGTCGGCGAGGCTCGCCTGAGTGAGGCCCTTGGCCTGCCTGGACTGCTTGATCAGTTCCTCGATCGTCAGACCCTCCACGCCCCGGCTCCTTTCGCTCACCACCTGTAGGCCAGGAAGCGGCCCCCTCGCGACTGACCTGGCCTTCAAGGCGGCCCTCGACGCGGGCCCCTACGAGGCTCCTTTCATCGTCACCCAGCTGCGCTTCTCTTGGAAGGGAATTACACAGAGTTACTTGATCTCACCGGGAGAAGATATGTCGGGCGATCCCTCACCAGTGATCACCATGGATCCCTGCCAGACCACCGAGCTTCTGCAGTGCACATCGCGAGACGACGGATACGACCGGGTTCCGCGTGCGCTGGCGCTGCGGTTCACCGGCTGGCACTTCTGGTACGGCAAGGCCACCGGACACTGGTGGGCGCTCTCCCCCGCCTGGTGCCGACAGCACGTCGGCCTGATCGAGGCCGACACTCCCACCGAACTGGCCGCCCAGATGCAGCACATCGAAAACTTCTGTCCCCATCTCGCCCCCGGCCAGCCCAACCACCCCCTCTCCAGGGCAGAAGCCCCGCGCCCCGAAAGCAGCACGGACGTCAAGGGCGCCAGAAACCCCGAGCAGAACAGGATCGCGCGCACGGGAGGTGACCGAGATGGCAGCACGACTCCTGGCCGTACTCGTCGGCGTGCTCGCTGACCGCTTCCGCACAACGGCCGACGGCGCCGTACGGTCACCGCACCTGGGACGGATCCCCGGCTGGTCGGCACCCCTGGGCCACACGCCCGTCATCTCTCAACGGTTCGCGGCCACTCCCGACCAGGTCAGGCCCGCACGCGTCTTCGTCGCCGAACTCCTCGGCGACGACCACCCACTCCACGACGACGCCGTACTCCTGACCAGCGAACTCGCCACCAACGCCGTCGAACACTCCAGCGGACCACTCGATGCCCGACCACTCGACACCGGACCGGCCGACCCGCCACGAGAGTTCGTCGTCACGGTCGCCTTCCTCCCCTACGGCGCACTGATCACCGTCCAGGACCCCGGCACCTCAGAGATTCCCTGTACGAGAAAGCCCGGCCCAGGGGCCACCGGCGGCCGAGGACTCCTCCTCGTCAACGACCTCGCCACCCGCTGGGGCTTTCACCGCGACTCCACCGGAACCGTCACCTGGTTCGAACTCCGCTCAACCGGGGCAGCGCCGGATTGCTGAGCGAGCACCAGGAGAAGAATTCCCACGAAAACCCCGGAAAGCACATGTGCGCGGGATGACACTGAGACACCATCGGTCAGGAAAGCCTTTATTGTCACATCCACTCCGCAAAACCCGTATTTGGTGTTTACTTACCCCTCATGTCAGCTGATCTTGGTGCTTCTCGATGGGGGCCTCGTGAATGGGGTGTGCTCGGGGTCGCGGTACTGCTGCTCGCGGTGAGTTTCTGGGAGTGGTTCGGTATCACCTGGGCGGTCTCGGATGAGTACGGGGACCGCACCGAGCAGTCGACGGTGAACGCCTGGCAGGCCTCCACCGCCTGGTCGGTCGCGGTGCTGCTGGGAGTAGCCGCCGCGCTGCTGTGGAACCTGCGCGGCGTTGCTACCGCGTCACGATGGAGCCGGCCTGCCGCGCTCACCCTCGTCGTCCTCGGCGTCGTCCTCACGACGTGGCAGTGGTTGAGCGTTTACTCGGTCGGAGGGACGTTCTCCAACGAGATCGAGGTGATATCCGAGTTACGCCCGCTCGATGATTCCACCAAACCCGAAGAGCAGATCGGATACATCTCCCGGGACGACTTGTTCAGCTTGCATCTACCCGGCTACAGCGCGGACGTACGCCCCGGTCTCTATATCGCGCTGTTTCTGCTCGTGCTGGAACTCGTCCTCATGCTCAGCGCGTTCCTTCCGCGCATCCCGCTACGGCGAGAAAGTGCTCGGACAGGATGAACGATCACCTGATCGACAGGGAGCGCATCAGGGATGTGCTGTCCATCGGGATCGCCGTCGGCGTCCTGATCTGGGGCGCCGTCGGCGCGTGGACGGCCGTCACCGTGCAGAACTACCCGTGGAACCAGTGGGTGCCGTTCGCCAACGGAGCGAGCAAGGGCGTGCTGCTCGGCTTGCTCGCCGCCGTCGGTGTCGCCGTCGCACTGGCCGGTGGTTCGCGGACCGGATGGCGATGGGCCGTGTTCATCGGGGCACTGATCGGTGGCGGCCTGCTGGGGACGATCAGGGATCTCCTTGGTCCGCCGGCCCCCGCGGTGTACTTCGAGGAGTCGATTCCCGATGAGCGGTGGTACGGAACGACGATGCTGCTGCACTGGACGGGCAAGGTGGTACTGCCTGCCGTGGTGTGTGCCGTGATCCTGACCCTGCTGGTGGCTCGTCCGTACCGGCGGGCACAGTCGGTCCTGGCCGGTGCGGCACTTGCCCTCGCGGGTGTCGCGCTGCTCCTGCTTCCGGTGATCGCCTCAGCTCTCGCACCCGAGGTCCAGGGCAACGGCGAGCACGTCAACAAGGGCTTCAAAACGGGGCTGATCTGCTGGATCGTCGGAATCCCGGTGTTGGCCGTCGGCATGCTTCGAACGTTCTCACTCCACACCGGCCGGCACGGAGCGCGCACAGAGCGGATGCGTTCCCGGTAGCTTCGGCGCGGCCATCCGGTCCTTGTCTGCGGCGGCCTGGCCGAGGTCCTCCACCCCCAGGTGGATCCCGGATCCGGCGTCCGTACCGGTGCGGGGACCGCCACCAGCACCGGACGGGGCGCGCCGTCGGCCGGACGACCCCCCTCTGCCATCATGGTCGTCGGCCGACGCGACGGGAGCGGTTCCAGATGCATGTCGAGACGTACGGTCCCGCCGACGCGCCGCCCGTGCTCCTGCTGCACGGTGGCGGTGTCGCCGGTTGGATGTGGGAGCCGGTGCGGGAACGTCTCGCGCACGACCACCGGGTGATCGTCCCGGACCTGCCCGGCCACGACCGCAGCGCGGACGAGACGTATCACTCCCATGCCCGCACCGCCGAAGCCTTGACGAAACTCCTGCACGACGTGGGCGGTCGCGTCTCCGTCGCCGGGTTCTCCCTGGGCGCGCAGCTGACGGTCCTGCTCGCCGCACACCGGCCCGAGCTCGTGGAACGCGTGGTCGTGGTCAGCGCGCAGGCCAAGCCCATCGCGGCCGCCGGGTTCACCCTCGGCCTGCTCGGTGCCACCGCCGGGCTCGCCCGGCAGCGGTGGTTCGCCAGGTTGCAGGCCAAGCAGCTGTTCATCCCCGACCCGCTGCTCGACGACTACGTCCGCACGTCCGCGAGCGTCTCGAAGCAGACTCTGCTCGCCGCGGTCGGCGAGAACCTGCGCTTCACGCCGCCGCCCGCCTGGTCGCGTTTCCCCCGCGAGGCGCTGATCCTCGCCGGCGGGCGTGAACGGGGCCTGATGCGGGAGTCGGCCCGCGTGCTGCACGAAGCCCTGCCGGGCAGCGAGCTGGAGATCGTGGCGGACTGCGGACACGGCATCCCGCTGCAACGGCCCGGCTGGTTCGCGGACCGGGTGCGCGGCCTGCTCGGCGCGTGACCCGGCCACCGATCCGCACCCCTGGGCACTCGCCAGAGCAAGGTTTTCGGTCGTTCAGCGGGCCCGCAACGTGATCCTCGTCGCCGAACGAGGTCGCCGCCCGCGCGGGGGTCGCCGAAGGCGTGCTCTACCCGAGGTTCACCGGGCCGACAAGACGCCTGTCAGCATCGGCGGTTCTTAAGTAGCGTGAAGTGATGTTCTTCGATCCCGTACCGACAGAACAGGAACCCGTCGCCCGCCCCGAGCTCCCGCCCTGGTCGGCTCCGTCCTCCCTGGAGATCGGAGCGGTGCTCGCGGTCGAGCGGGTGGTGGCCCGGAGTGCGAACGTCGTGGTGCTCCTGCCGACGATCCGGGTCTTCAGCACCGGCTGCATGCTGAATGTGGAGGTGGTGTCCAGGCAGGGTGACCTGTCCGGTGAGGACTGGTGGTACGTGCAGCTGGCCGGGGCCCCGATCGCCCAGGCGTTCGGGCGCGGCAACCGGCCGGACTCGCTGCTGCGGCTGGGCGTGCGGTTCGCCGACGGCACGAAGGCCACCGCCCTCGAATGGGCACGGCCCCCGAAGAGCACCTCCGGCGATCCGCCGGTCGGGCCTCAGCTGTCCTGGTCTCCGATGGGCAGCGGCATGCGCGGCGGCGAGTTCGGGTTCAGCGGCTTCGGGCTGTGGCTGTGGCCGTTGCCCCCGGCCGAGAACTTCGAGTTCGCCGTGGAGTGGCCGCTGGGCGGCATCGAACTGACGACCGTCGAACTCGACGGCGCGGCCATCGTCTCCGCCTCCGGCCGCTCGGCGCACCACTGGCCGGACTCCAAGCAAGGGGGAGCGGGTTAGGCGGTGTAAGTGTCGGCGCCGCGCTCCGTCCACGGTCTTCTCTCCGCCGGAGTCCGCGACGAGGCGCGGATGTCGCTCCAGTGGGGAAAGCCCGAAGCGCGCATTTGCCACAGCGGTATTCGCGAGTATCACGGCGTGATGGTCGCGTCAGGATCGGAGACCTGCCCGCCGTTCTCCTCGTGCGGGGCCCTGTGTCGTGAGGTCGGCACCACGGTCTCCTCGGTGTCCTTGTCGCGAGTCACCCAGAGGTAGACCAACGCGCCGATGAACAGCACGATCGAAGTCCACTGGTTGATCCGCAGCCCCAGGAGCGTCACCGCGTGGTCCACCCCGCCGACCGGGTCGATCCGCAGCCCCTCGATCCAGAACCGCCCGAACGTGTAGCCGGCGACGTAGAGGGCGAACAGGCGGCCGTGGCGCAGCGTGAACCGCCTGCCGGCCAGGATCAGTCCGAAACCGAGCGCCGCGTCCCACAGCGACTCGTACAGGAACGTCGGGTGGTAGAGAACGCCTGGCTCGCCGCCGTGCGCCTGGTCGATCTCCAGGCCCCACGGCAACGTGGTCGGACCGCCGTACAGCTCCTGGTTGAACCAGTTGCCCCAGCGGGCGATCGCCTGCCCGAACGCGATACCGGGCGCGACCGTGTCGGCCACGGCGCCCAGGGACAGCCCCCGGCGGCGGCAGGCCAGCCACACGCCCAGGCCTCCCATAGCGACCGCGCCCCAGATGCTGAGCCCGCCTTCCCAAACGAACAGCGCCTGGTAGGGCTCCTTGATCGCGCGCGGGCCGAAGTAGGTCTGCCAGTCGGTGATGACGTGGTAGAGGCGAGCCCCGATCAGGCCGAAGATCACTGCGGGGATCGCGATGTCGCCGATCGTGCCCTTCTCGCCGCCGCGGGCGCGCCAGCGGCGCTCGCTCAGCCAGATGCCGAAGCCGATCGCGATGATGAAGCACAGGGCGTAGGCCCGGATCGGGATGAACCCGAGATACCAGACCCCTTCGGAAGGACTGGGAATCGAGGCGAGAGGCATGCCGGTGAGGCTAGCCAACACCAGGCCACCCGGCCGCCTTCGTGACCTGATCGCGAACCTTTGAGGTCGAGAAGCGGTCTCCCCCGTTCTCCGAAACGCGAACCGGCCCCGGACGGGACGTCCGGGGCCGGTCGGGGGAATCGTTACAGCAGGCCGTTCTGGGTGAGCCAGTCCTTGGCGACCGCTTCGGCGTCGTCCTTGTCGACCGCGACGCGCTTCATCAGCGCGACCAGGCCGGCGGTGTCCAGCTTGGCGGAGACCGCGTCGAGGGTGGTCTTCACCGTGTCGTTCACGCCCGCCTTGTTGACCAGGGGGGCGATGTTCTCCGCGGCGAAGGCGCTCTTGTTGTCCTGGAGGGAGACCAGGTCATTGATGATGATCTTCGGGTCGGTGGTGAAGACGTTGCCGACCTGGACGGTGCCGTCCTTGATGGCGTCGGCGGTGGCGTCGCCGGTCTTCTTCCACTCCTTGAACTCCAGGCCGTAGGTGTCCTTGAAGTTCTTCTCCTGGCGGCTCTTGAACTCCGGCGGGCCGCCCACCGCGTAGTTCTTGGCGACCTTGACCAGGTCCTCGATCGTGGTGAGACCTTCCTTGGTGGCGGTCTCCTTGGTGACGGTCAGCGAGTTGTTGTCCTCGGCCGCGGCGGGCGTCAGCACCTCCAGCTCGGCCGGGAGCTTCTCCTTGAGCGCGGCGACCACGTCGTCCTTCGACTTCGCCGTGGCGGTGTTGTCGACGAAGGCGAGCAGCGAGCCGATGTACTCCGGCAGGATGGTCAGGCCGCCGCTCTTGACCTGGTCGTACAGGACCTCGCGGCTGCCGATGTTGAACTTCTCCTCGACCTGGACGCCCTTGGCGGCCAGGGCCTGCGAGTAGATCTCTCCCAGCAGCACGTTCTCCGGGAAGTTGGCCGACCCGATGACGACCTTCCCGGCGGCCGGCTCGGAGGCGGACCCGGATTCGGCGGGAGCCGGGGACGCGCTGGTGAGGGGGTCTCCACCGCCGCACGCGGTAAGTGTGAGCGCCGCGGACAGAAGGATCGCCGCGGTGCTGAACAGGCGCTTCATGGTGCTATTCCCTTCCAAAACGGGGGGTAATGGAGACTATCGGATGGTCTGGCGCTCGCTCACCCCCGGGGAGACCGTTGCGCGCTGTACCAGGGTGAACCCGAGCTGAACGAGAAGCGCCAGCAGTGCTACGAGAACCGCTCCGCCGATCGTGCTCGGGAAGTTCTTGGTCGCGAGACCGTCGATGATGAAGCGGCCGAGGCCGCCCAGGCCCACGTACGCGGCCACCGTCGCGGTCGCCACCACCTGGATGGCGGCCAGCCGCAGGCCGAGCAGGATGAGCGGCAGCGCGACCGGCACCAGCACCCGGCCGAGCACCTGCCCGCCCCGCAGTCCCATGCCGTACGCGGCGTCGCGCAGGTCCGGGTCCACCCCGCGGATGCCCTCGTAGGTGTTGACCAGGATGGGCGGCACGGCCAGCGCCACCAGCGGGATCAACACCGGCAGGATGGTGCCGACCCCCATCAGCAGCACGATGAGGACGAGCAGGCCGAGCGTCGGCAGGGCGCGGGCCGCGTTGGCGATGGAGACCACCAGCAGGGCGCCCCGGCCGGTGTGGCCGATCAGCAGCCCCAGCGGGAGCGCGATCAGCATGGCCAGCAGCAGCGAGAGCCCGGCGAACTCCAGGTGTTCGAGCAGCCGGGCGGGAATCCCGTCCGGACCCGACCAGTTGACCGGGTCGCCGAAGAAGTCGATCAGCCAGTTCACGCGGCCTCCCTCACCCACGACCACCTGGTGATGGGAACCCCGCCGGATCGTCGACCACCTGTGCCCGCCGGATGCGGTGACGTACGACTTCCGGCGCCGGCTTCGGCGAGGCTGCGACTGGAAACCCCGCCAAGACCCACGGCCACCACACCGGCCGGGTCTCCGAGGAGATCAAACGGTCGGTTCACGCGGACCCCCTTGCCCGTGACCACGGGGTGAGCAGGCGCTGCGCCAGGATCAGCAGCAGGTCGGCGACGCCCGCGAGCACCACGACCAGCACGATGCCGACCACGATCGGGGTGTAGAACTGCCGCTGCCAGCCGTCGATGAACAGGTAGCCGAGCCCTCCCCTGCCGACCAGCGCGCCGACGCTGACCAGGCTGACGCTGGCGACCGTGGCCACCCTGAGCCCGGCCAGCACGACCGGCACCGCGATCGGCAACTCGACCTGGAGCAGCCTGCGCAGCGGGGTGAAGCCCATGGCCACCGCGGACTGGCGTACGTGGTCGGGGACCGAGCCGAGCCCGTCGACGACCGCCGGGATCAGCACCGCCATGGCATAGAAGGTGAGCGGGACCATCACGGTCAGCCGCGTCGCGAGGCCGGTGACCGGGATGAGCACGATGAAGACGGCCAGCGAGGGCAGCGAGTAGATCACGTTCATCACGCCGACGGTCGGCTGGTAGAGCCAGCGCCAGCGGACTCCGGCCAGCCCGAGCGGGAGCGCGATGAGCAGCCCGACGACGATCGGCACCAGCGCCATCACGATGTGGTCCTCCAGCAGACCCTGGATCGTGGGCCAGTTACGGCCGATCCAGTCCCAGCGGACCAGGGGTTCCTCACTCACCCGCGTCCCCCGTGCCTCCCGCGGACCCGCTGGATCCAGCGGCACTCCCCGCACCCCTCACGGGCCCGCCGGAACCTCCGGTGCTCCCGACGGACCCGGCGGACCCGCCGACACTTCCCGCCACCTCGGCCAGCGCCTCGTCCAGTGCCTCGCGGGTGGCGACGCCCACCGCCCGGCCCTCGCCGTCCACCGCGACGGCGTTGCCCGAGGGCGAGAGCAGCGTCGCGTCCAGCGCGCCGCGCAGCGAGTCGCGCCCGCTGACGAACGTCCCGTACGGCGCGAGCTCCAACTCGGCGAGAGTGCCGGACTCGGGCAGGTCCTTGACCGCGACCCAGCCCAGCGGCCGGTTCCCCGCGTCCACCACGGCCAGCCACGGCTCGCCGGCGGCGCGCGCCGAGGCCGACGCGGCGTCGGTGGAGACCGGGACGAGCAGGTCGGCGCGGAGCCGTACCCCCTCGGCCGAGACGAACGAGAGCCGCCGGATGCCCCGGTCGCGGCCGAGGAACTCGCGGACGAAGTCGTCGGCGGGCCTGGCCAGCAGCGTGGCGGGGTCGTCGAGCTGGGCCAGGTGGCCCCCGACCCGGAAGACGGCCACCCGGTCGCCGAGCTTGACCGCCTCGTCGATGTCGTGGGTGACGAACACGATGGTCTTGTTCAACTCGGCCTGGAGCCGCAGCAGTTCCTCCTGCAGGCTGGTCCGGACGATCGGGTCGACCGCGCTGAACGGCTCGTCCATCAGCAGCACCGGCGGGTCGGCGGCGAGCGCGCGGGCCACGCCGACGCGCTGCTGCTGGCCGCCGGAGAGCTGGAAGGGGTAGCGGTCGGCCAGCTTCAGGTCGAGCCCGACCCGCTCCAGCAGTTCCATCGCCCGGTCGCGGGCCTTCTTCCTCTCCCAGCCGAGCAGCAGGGGGACCGTCGCCACATTGTCGACGATCTTTCTGTGCGGGAAGAGCCCGGCCTGCTGGATGACGTAGCCGATGCCCCGACGCAGGGTCGGCGGGTCTATGGTCTTGACATCGACGCCGTCCAGGAGGATCCGGCCCTCGGTGGCATCGATCATTCTGTTGATCATGCGCAGGGAGGTCGTCTTGCCGCACCCCGACGGGCCGACGAAGACGGTGATCTCCCCGGTGGGCACCTCAAGGCTCAGGTTGTCCACCGCTACGGTGCCGTCGGCGTAGCGCTTGGTGACACCGTTGAATGTGATCATGCACAACCTCTTGTTGTCGCCGGGTTACGGCCCCCTGCCCCAACCGCCCCCAAAATCTGGCCCAGGTCAGCCTATGCCCCACTTCTCCGATCTGTCTTCCCGGCTTTGCCGGGTAGATCGACATGTGTATTTCTCACTAAAAGGGCATTCAGTAGTGCGGGAGGTGCCCATGACTTGACATGATTACCCACATTGCTGGAGTTGACCCCTCTGGCACCGTATGTCACAGGCCTCACAGCCGCCCCAGCTCTTCACCACGCTCGACGAACCACCAGAGGAAGCCGGTCCCGTGACCCAACCGCTCCTCGGTCAACGCTCGCGCGGCGAACTGATCGCCGAGCTCTACGACCGCCACGCAGCAGGGCTGTACGCCTACTCCCACGACCAGTTGGGCAGCGCGGACTCGGCCTTCGACGTCCTGGTGACCGTTCTGTCCAGTGTCACGGACACCCACCCCCCGCGCGCCGCGCTGTACGCGCTCGCCCGCCGCGAGATCTTCCTGCGCGACATCGTCTACTCGCCCCCGGTCACCGGCCTGGACCCGGTCCCCGCCCTCGTCGAGCGGGTGCTGAGCGAGCTGCGCACCCACCAGCGCGAGGTGCTGTACCTGTCGGGCGTCTGCGAGATGAACGCCGCCGAGCTGTCCTGGGTGCTCGACGTGGCCGTCGACACCGCCGACGAGCTGACGGTGAGCGCCTGCCGCAGGTTCGCCCAGTCGCTGGGCGCCGCCCTGGCCTCGGCCCGGATCCCCGCGCATCTGACCGAGGTGTTCGGCGCCCTCGCCGTCGCCCCGGTCCGCGACGTGCTCGTCCTCGCCCCCTGGGCCACCCCTCCCTCCGGGCTGCGCGCCGCCGTGCTCGGACCACGGGCACCGCTCGCCCCCGCCGGCAGGCGGTCAGCGTCCCCGCTGGTCAGGCAACTGTGGCCGACGTCACCCGCCTGGCCGCCACCGTCTCCGGAGAACGGTGCCCAGGCCGGTGCCCCGGCCTTCCCCGCGCCGGACCACATGGCGGGCGACCGCTTCCCCGACCCCTTCGCGCCGAGGGACCCCGAGGTGGTCTCCACCCACGAGGCCAGCACCGAACCGCTGCCCAAGCTCGGCGACTCGGTGCTCACCGCCCTGGACACCGCGGCCCTGCGGCCTCGCCGCCGGCTCCAGCGTCCCAGGCCGCGCCGGGCCGCGCCGCTGTCGGCGCCCATCCCCGGGGACGTGCTCGACGGTCCCCCCGTACGGGAGAACCTGTTCCGCCCGCTCAGCCCCGAGGCGCGGGCGGCCCGCGTCTACACCGACAGGCTCGTGGCCGCCGCGCCCCGCCCCGAGGCCGCGCCCGCCGCCCCGCCCACTGATCCACTCGCCGACCCCGCACCCGTCGAGGCCCCTCGCATACCCCTCGCGAGCGTCCCGGCTCCCGGACCCGTGCCGGGGGACGTGCTGGAGGACGTACCCACCGCGCGCCCCACCGCGCACCCGCTCCCCGGCTGGCCCCTGCAGACCGACCAGCTCGACGCGCTCTCCGACGCCGAGCGTCACCGGCCTCTCTTCCCCGTCAGGGCCGCGCAGGCGGAGACCCCTGACATCGGTCGGGCACAACCGCCGATGCCCACCTGGGCCACTCCGGCACCGGCCCCCGACCCGGAAACCGGTCGGGCACAACCGCCGATGCCCAGCTGGGCCACCGCCCCCGTTCGGCCCGCCGAGGTCGACTGGTTCGCGGACGCCGCCCCCTCCGGCCCCGAGACCGGCATCGCGACCGGCACCGCGACAGACGCCCAGGCCGACGAGACCCGGCACGAGACCCAGCACGAGACCTCGGGCGAGGACCCGGCGACCCTCCCCTCCTGGTCTCCCCGGCCTGACCATCTCAGCACTCCGACGGGCCGTGCCCAGCTGCGCCTGCCCAGCTGGATCATGCGGGTCGACCAGCCGGAAGACGCCCCGAACCACACCGCGCCCCAGGACCACACCTCGATGTCGTACGACGCGCAGTGGAGCGAGTCGACGATCGCGCGGGGAGGCGATTCGGAGGCGGAGACCGGCGAGGCCGGGACGGCGGAGAGCGGAATCCGTCTTTCCGGACGGGCCGGATCCCGCAGGCGCGCGGGCCGCCGGGCGGCACGCAGGCACAAGGCGCAGGCGAAGGTCTCCCACCACGACTGGGCCTGGGAAGTGGTCGGCTTCATCATCGCGGTGGCGATCGCCATGGTCGTCTTCTTCGCGGTGCCGATGATCACAACCCCTTAGTCCCTCCTCCGGACCTTCGGGCAGATGGTCACCGCCGCCGAGACGGGCGCCCCGCCGGCCGTCGTGCCACCGGCCGCCACGAACAGCAGCCCGTGGCAGTACTGGACGGCGGACGACCTCGCCTTCCGGCCCCCGATTTCAGCCGCGACGATCCCCTACGAGCAGGGGGCAGAAGCCGCTGGAGAGGATCCGCAAGGGCGGCAGGAACGCGGTCGAGCAGACCGTACTCCGCGCGTACGGCGTCAGGTGACGTGACTCGGTAGGCCCGGCGCCGGGCCCACCGCTCGGAGACGCGGGCCCCGGTAGCGCTCCTGGAGCCCGCCGGGTCTCCCGTTCGCGACGGCGTTCGCGACGGCGGCGCGGCCGGATACCGGGTCAGAGCCAGCGTTCGGTCGCGGCGCGCCAGGCCAGTTGCGTGCGGGTCTGGGCGCCGGCGAGTTCCGTGATGTTCGCGACGCGTCGCTGCACGGTCCGCTGGCTGATCCCCAGCTGGGTGGCGATCGACTTGTCCGGCACGCCCGCGACCAGCAGCGAGAGCAGGTAGAGGTCGTCGGGGCCGAGCGGGCAGGGCGTCATCCCCTCGGTGAGGTCGCCCCCCTCGGTGATCCGCAGCGGCGTCGCCCGCTCCCAGTAGCTCTCGAAGAGTGCCATCAACGCCTCCAGCAACTGGCCGCCGCAGACCAGCGCCGCCGTCGGTTCCGAGATCCCGGTCTCCTGCACCAGCGGCAGCACGGCGATCTCCCGGTCGACGACCGTCAGCCGGACCGGCAGCGAGGGCACGGCCCTGGCCTGCTCGCCCAGCTTGACGCCGTAGGCCACGTTGGCCTGCATGCCGGGCTCCTTGAGCAGGGGCCGCTCGTAGATCACCCGGTAGTCGACACCGCGGCGCAGCGCGGCCGGTTCGGCGTCGTTCTCCTCGGCGGGCATCACGGTCGCGCGACCCCGGCAGAAGTAGAGGACCTCGTGGCGGGCGTTGTCCTGCAGGTGGTCGAGCTGCTCGCGGAGCGCGACGCGGTTGGGCAGGACCTCGACCAGCAGGCCCGCGTCGCGGCGGCGGGCGTTGTCCCGGTACTCCTCGGACAGTCGCTCCACCTCGCGCCGCGCCCAGTCGAGCGCCTGCTGGTGGCGGAGGAGCTGTGAGCCCAGCACGATGTCCGGCGCGACCGCGGCGAACCGCCGCCTGCCGGGAGAGACCGTTCTGATCAGCCCCCTGACCCGCATGGAGACCAGCACCGTCTCCGCCGTCTCGGCATCGATGGCCAGATTCCCGATGAGGTCGGTGATGTCCGCCTCCGCGGTCGTCACCAGGAACCGGTAGACGCGTTCCTCCACAGGATCGAGCCCGAGGGATTCCAACATGCCGCAATAATGGCACCCCAAATGCCGATAAAAGTTACATCTAATAGCTAACCGGATGGATCGCGCCCCGGTGAACCGGCAGCGCGCGAGATTCCCCGCGTTTGGAACGCGCCCGGCCCGCGATGGCGGGACTCACCGTCCGAACGGGTTGTGACAGCGATCTGTCAAGGCTAGTATCACGACAACTCTTAGGAAACTTTCTTAAGAGAAACATCAGGCCGGCGATCCCGCGCCTCGCGGCGGAGCCGCCCGATCCAGGCATGAGCTGCGCGAACGCGATGACGCGGGTCGTCACCGCGCGAAAGTCCGACCGTCCGGACACCCCACACCATCCGGTTTCCCCCCATGGGAGTGATCAAGTGTTGAGACAGCGCATCATGGCCGCCCTCGCCGCCCTGGCGGTCACCGGCGTGCTCGCGGTCGTCCTGCCGACGTCCTCCGCCTCCGCCGAGAGCTGCGCGGCCGCGTGGAGCTCCTCGGCCGTCTACACCGGCGGCATGACCGCCTCGTACAACGGCCACAACTGGTACGCGCAGTGGTGGACCCAGAACGAGAGGCCGGGCACCGCCGCCGTCTGGACCGACAAGGGCACCTGCGGCGGCACGACACCGCCCACGGGCAACTGCGACCACCCGAACTGGGCGGCGGGCACCTGGTACGTCGCCGGCAGCATCGTCAAGTACACCGACGGCGGGTACTACATCGCCGTGCACGAGAACCCGGGCTACGACCCGGTGATCAGCCACTGGTACTGGGACCCGTACACCTGCGGCGGCACGACGCCCACCGACCCGCCCACCTCGGGCTTCGTGGTGAGCCAGGCACAGTTCAACCAGATGTTCCCGAACCGGAACCCCTTCTACACCTACAGCGGGCTGACCGCCGCGCTGAGCGCCTACCCAGGCTTCGCGAAGACCGGCAGTGACACCGTCAGGAAGCAGGAGGCGGCCGCCTTCCTCGCCAACGTCAACCACGAGACCGGCGGGCTGGTCCACATAGTTGAGCAGAACACCGCGAACTACCCGCACTACTGCGACGCGAGCCAGCCCTACGGCTGCCCCGCCGGTCAGGCGGCCTACTACGGGCGCGGCCCGATCCAGCTGAGCTGGAACTTCAACTACAAGGCGGCGGGCGACGCGCTCGGCATCAACCTGCTCGGCAACCCGAACCTGGTGCAGAACGACGCGGCGGTGGCCTGGAAGACCGCCCTGTGGTACTGGAACACCCAGAACGGCCCCGGCACGATGACGGCGCACAACGCGATGGTCAACGGCCACGGCTTCGGCCAGACGATCCGCAGCATCAACGGCAGCCTGGAGTGCGACGGCAGGAACCCGGCGCAGGTGCAGAGCCGGATCAACGCCTACCAGAGCTTCACCCAGATCCTCGGCACCACCCCGGGCGGCAACCTGAGCTGCTGACCGACACCCGTGTGCGACCCACACGCGTGACACGAAGGGCGCGGCCCACCGGCCGCGCCCTTCCTCCGTGCCGCCCCCGCCTCCGCTCCGTTTCGGAACCCGCCCGGCCGCCGCGAGCGGCGCCGGGTCACTCCGCCGACAGGACCAGTCCGCTGGTCGGCACCCCCGTGCCCGCGGTGACCAGCACGTTGCGTACCGAGGCGAGCTGGTTGGCCGAGGTGCCGCGGATCTGCCTGACGGCCTCGGCGATGCCGTTCATCCCGTGGATGTACGCCTCGCCGAGCTGGCCGCCGTGCGGGTTGACCGGCAGGCGGCCGTCGATCTCGATGCCGCCGTCGGCGACGTAGTCGCGGGCCTCGCCGCGCCCGCAGAAGCCCAGCTCCTCCAGCTGGGTGAGCACGAACGGGGTGAAGTGGTCGTACAGGATGGCCGCCTGCATGTCCGAGGGCCCGAGCCCGGACTGCTGCCACAGCCGGCCGCCGACCACCCCCATCTCCGGCAGGCCCGTCATGTCGTCGCGGTAGTAGCTGGTCATGGTCATCTGGCCGGCGCCCGCCCCCTGGGCGGCGGCGGCGATCAGCGCGGGTGACCTGCGCAGGTCCCTGGCCCGCTCGGCGGAGGTGACCACCAACGCCACCGCGCCGTCGCTCTCCTGACAGCAGTCGAGCAGGTGCAGCGGCTCCGCGATCCACTTCGACGCCTGGTGCTCCTCCAGCGTGATCGGGCGCCCGTGGAACCAGGCGGCCGGGTTGGTGGCGGCGTGCCTGCGCATGGCCACCGCCACCCTGCCGAAGTCCTCGGAGGTGGCGCCGTAGGCGTGCATGTAGCGGCGGGCGAACATGGCGACCCAGGCGGCCGGGGTCATCAGCCCGTACGGCAGGTGCCAGCTCAGGTCCAGGCCGTGGGACGTGGGCTCGCCGCCGATCCCGGGGTTGGGCTGGCCGAACCTGCGTCCGGAGCGCTCGTTGAACGCCCGGTAGCAGACCACGGTCTCGGCGACCCCGGTGGCCACGGCCATCGCCGCGTGCAGCACGGTGCCGCAGGCCGCGCCGCCGCCGTAGTGGACGCGGGAGAAGAACGACAGGTCGCCGATGCCCACCTCGCGGGCCACCGAGATCTCCTGGTTGGCGTCCTGGGTGTAGGTGACGAGGCCGTCCACGTCCGAGGGCGCCAGGCCCGCGTCGTTGAGCGCCGCGAACACGGCCTCGGCGGCGAGCTGGAGCTCGGACCGGCCCGACTGCTTGGAGAACTCGGTCGCGCCGATGCCGGCGACGGCCGTACTCCCGGAAAAGGAGACCACGCTGGTGAGGGCCTTTCTACGGGAGGGCGAACCTGACGGTGCCCGAGGCGTGGTCGCCGAGGCTGACCCCGCCCCGGACCTCGACCGTGAACTCGCCGTCCTCGCAGGCGAGGACGGTACCGCTGAAGACCAGCCGGTCGCCCGCGTACGCGGGGACGCCGAGCTTGACGTTGATGCCGCGGATGATCGCCTCGGGTCCGGCCCAGTCGGTGACGTAGCGCTCGACGAGGCCCATCGTGGTCAGGATGTTGAGGAAGATGTCCTTCGACCCCTGTGCCCTCGCGCCCTCGACATCGTGGTGGACGGGGGTGAAGTCCATGGTCGCGAGCGCGGTCGAGACGACCACGGTGGGGGTCAGCTCGATCGCGAGCTCGGGGAGGACGGCTCCGACCCGCACCTCGTCGTCGGTAAGTGTCCGCATCACGCCTCCCGGGGGACCCACATGGGCAGGATCAGCTCGTCGTCCATCTGGCGATACGTCAGGCGCACCGGCATACCGATACCCACCCGCGAAGGGGCGCAGTCCACCACGTTGCCCACGATCCGCACACCTTCCGGCAGTTCCACCACCGCGACCACGAAAGGCGTCCTGATTCCCGGTACCGGGGGGTTGTGGTGGACGACGTAGCTGTAGACCTCGCCCTCACCGCTCGCCGTCACATGCGTGCGGGCGGCCGAGCGGCACGAGGGGCAGACCGGCCCCGGCGGGTGGCGGAGCTCGCCGCAGTCGGCGCACTTCTGGATCCTGAGCTCACCCTCGGCCGCCCCCTCCCAGAAGAAGGCGGTGTCGGCGTTGACCGCGGGTCTCAGCGGGTACGGCCTGCGAGCGGGCGCGTCCTCGTCGTTCCCGCCCGCCGCGGGCGTGTCCTCGCCTGTCGAGGGCAGGTCCTTGCCGGCCGCCGATCCGTTCCCGTCCGTCGCGGCCCCGCCCTCGCCGGTCACGGACGAACCGGTCACGGACGAACCGGTCGCGGACGAACCGGTCGCGGACGCGCCCTTGGCGGCCGACGTCCCGTTCCCCGCGGGCTCCTTCGCCCGCTCCCTGGGCCGGAACTTCAGCACCCGGAACAGCATCTCGGCCACCGCCTCGCCGGCCACGTACCAGGTGACGTTCCAGGTGACGAAGTAGCCCTCGCCGAGCGCGGTCCGCTTCGGGCCGGCCAGGCCGGTGAACCGGGTGGCCGGGACCGGGGACTCGCCGAGCCTCAGGTAACGGTGGTAGGTCTGTTCGCAGTTGGTGGCGACCACACCGGTGTAGCCGTTGCCGTCCAGCATCGCGAGCACGGCGTCGACCGGGGTGCCCGCCTGCCTGCGGTCCCGGTTCACGCCGGGCATGGTCCAGACCTGGATCATCGCCGGTGGCGCCACGATCTGCCCGTGCACCCCGGCCGCGGCCGCCGCGGGGTCGGTGTAGATCGGGTTGGCGTCCCCCAGGGCGTCGGCCCAGTGCCGGATCATCGGGGCGTTCACCGGGTCCGCCGCCGCGGCACCGAGCACCTCGCCCGCGGCGATCTGCCGCTCGGCCAGGGCGGTGAGCCGCTCGTGCAGGCCGGTGGGCTCCGCCGTCGCGGTCATCGGGGCGGCCTCGGCAGGCTCAGGCCGAGCATGGCGATGAGCTCGCGCTGTACCTCGTTGACGCCGCCGCCGAAGGTGAGCACCAGCCCGCCCTTGGCACCGCGGTCGACGCGCTCCATCAGGTCGGCGGTGCCGGGGTCGGACGGGTCGCCGAACCGGGCCAGCACCTCGCCGACGATCCGGCCGACGTCCTGCAGCCGCTCGGAGCCGTAGACCTTGGTGGCCGAGGCGTCGGGGGCGCCCAGCCAGCCGAGGTCCATGTTGGCCGCGACCTGCCAGTTCAGCAGCTCGTTGGTACGGAAGTAGGCGTAGACCTGGCCGAGCGCCCTGCGTACCGCGGGTTCCTCGATCGCGCCGGTACGGCGGGCCCAGGCCAGGAACCGGTCGTAGGTGTGCGCGATGTTGCCCGCCGGGCCGAGCGTGACCCGCTCGTGGTTGAGCTGGTTGACGATCAGGTCCCAGCCCTTGTTCTCCTCCCCCACGACCATGTCCACCGGCACCCGGACGTCGGAGTAGTAGGTGGAGTTGGTGTGGTGGCGCCCGTCCATGGTCAGGATGGGCGTCCAGGAGAAGCCGGGGTCGGCGCAGTCGACGATCATCATGGTGATCCCCCGGTGCTTCTTCGCGTCCGGGTCGGTGCGGGCGGCGAGCCAGATGTACTGGGAGTAGTGCGCGCCCGAGGTGAAGATCTTCTGCCCGTTGACCACGTAGTGGTCGCCGTCGCGGACCGCGGTGGTGCGCAGTGACGCCAGGTCGGTGCCCGCCCCCGGCTCGCTGTAGCCGATCGCGAAGTGGCACTCGCCGGCCAGGATGCGCGGCAGGAAGAACTCCTTCTGCGCCGCCGTGCCGTACTGCATGAGGGTCGGCCCGACGGTCTGCACCGTGATGATCGGGTACGGCACCTCGGCGCGGGCGATCTCGTTGGCGAAGATCTGCTGCTCCAGCGGGCCGTACCCGCCGCCGCCGTACTCCTTGGGCCAGCCGAGGCCGAGCTTGCCGTCGCGGCCGAGGTTGCGGCAGTGCTCCATGTAGGCGTGGCCGAACGGGTCGGTGGAGATCTTCTTGCGGTCGGCGGCGGTGAGACAGGACTGGAAGTACTCGCGCAGCTCGGCGCGGAGCCGCTGCTGCTCGGGAGTCAGGTCGATCAGCATCAGACGAGCGCTCCGATCATGTCGAGCCGGGCTTCCACCCCGCCCAGCAGGTGGGCGTGGTGCTTGCCCCAGGCGAAGTAGCGGTGCAGCGGGTAGGTCACGTCCACGCCGATCCCGCCGTGCAGGTGCTGGCAGGTGTAGAGCGCCCGCAGCGCCTGGTCGGTGACGGTCAGCGCGCCGACGGCCAGGTCGGCGTCGGCCTCGGCATCGGCCCCCTCGGCCAGCCGCCACGCCCCCGACCAGACGGCCACGTCCAGCGCCCGGCCGGCGATGTAGACGTCGGCGATCTGCACGGTGACCGCCTGGAACTCGGCCAGCGCCCGGTCGAACTGCCTGCGCGTCCTGATGTACTCGGTGGTGAGCGCCAGTGCTCCGGCCAGCACTCCGGAGGCGACCGCGATGTTCCCGGCCAGCACCAGCCTGCGCAGGCCGTCGGCCGCGACACCGTCCTCAGCGCCGACGAGCTCGCCGGGAGTGCCCGCCAGGCTCAGCGCGGCGGCCGGCTCACCGGTGGAGAGCGTCACCCGGTGCTGTGTCGTCTCGGCGGGGTCCACCAGGAACAGGCCGACGCCCGTCCCCGTGGTGGCCGGAACGAGGATCCTCGCGGCCTGGGCCGCGTAGGGCGTCGTGGTCTTGGCGCCGTGCAGCACCCAGCCGGAGCCGTCCTCGCGCGCGGTCGTGGCGGGCGGGGCGCCGAGGTCTCGACCCGGCTCGGACGGCGCGGCGGCCAGCGAGATCTCACCGTCCGCCAGCGGGGCCAGTGCCTCGCGCTGCTCGCGGGAGCCGTACCTGGCGATCACCTGCGCGGTGACCAGGCTCTGCTCCGCGGGGACCGGCGCCACGTGTGCGCCGATCTCCCGCAGGACGACCGCCAGCTCCACCGGACCCAGCCCGGCCCCGCCGGCCTCCTCCGGCAGGCAGACGCCGAGCAGCCCCGCCTGGGCCAGGGAGCGCCACAGGGCCGCGTCGTAGGGGGCGCCGCTCTTCTCGTGGGCTTCGAGCCTGGCCGAGGTCACCTCCCTGCCGAGGAGGTCGACCGCGAGTTCGCGCAGGTCGGTCTGGGTCTCGTCAAGATTGAAATCCACTGGCGCTCCAGGGTTGCCGTCGGCCGTGCTGGATGAACTCGTCGTCGATGCCCCGGGCGTCCTCGGGGGTGAGCGGCCGCCAGGACGCCTGCCCGGGTGGACGCCACCAGACGGGGTCGCCGGTGTGCCATGCCTCGGTGGCGAGGATCCGCTTGATGACCTTGTTGGACGCGGTCTGCGGCAGTTCCTCACTGATCCGGATATATCGAGGTATGGCCTTGGGGCCCACGTCCTTCCTGCCGGCCAGGAAGCCCGCGAACGCCTCGGGGTCGAAGCCGTCCCGCAGGACCAGGGCCGCCATCACCTGGTCGCCCGCCGCGGCGTCCGGCACGGGGTAGACGGCCGCCTCGACCACGCCGGGGAACTCGCGCACGACCGCCTCTATCGGCGCGACCGCCAGGTTCTCCCCGTCCACCCGGAGCCGCTCGGTGCCCCGCCCGGCGAAGAACACGTAGCCGTCGGCGTCGGCGTAGGCCAGGTCCCCCGACCAGAACGCGCCCCGCCTGACGCGCTCGCGGTCGGCCTCGGGGTCGTTGTAGTAGCCGTCGAACAGGCCCGGTCCCCGGGTGTTGACCAGTTCCCCGATCGCCTCGCCCGCGTTGAGCAGCCGCCCGTCCTCGAAGACCCCGACCGGGCACCTCTCCCCCGTGGCGGGGTCGCGGATCTCGACCTCCTCGGGGAGCCTGCCCAGGCATCCCGGCGGCCCGGACGGGGCGGGGGTGATCGAGATCGCGGTCTCGGTCGACCCGAACGCGTCGATGACGTGGCAGCCGAAGCGCTCCCCGAACCGGCTGACCGCGGTGGCGCTGCCCTCGTTGCCGAACGCGATCTTGAGGGTGTTCTCCGCGTCCGAGGGCTCCGCCGGGGTGGCCAGCACGTAGGAGAGCACCTTGCCCACGTAGTGCAGGTAGGTGACCCCGTAGCGCCTGACGTCGGGCATCAGGCCGGAGGCCGAGAACCTCCGCCGCAGCACCAGCGCCGCCCCCGACGCCACCGCCGGGGCGTACGCGGCCATGATCGCCCCGGAGTGGAAGAGCGGCATCGAGCAGTAGACGACGTCCTGCGGTGACAGCATCGCCGCCAGGCTCGTCCCCGGAACCGCGATCTTCCGCTGCGTGATCTTCACTGCCCTGGGCCGTCCCGAGGTCCCCGACGTGAAGATCAGCATCGTCAGCGCGTCCTCGCGGACCGGGCCCGCCGAAGGGGCGGGTGACGGCCGGGAGCGGGCCGACCCCGGATCGCGGAGCGCGGCGAGGTCGGCCGCGAGGGTGGCGTATCCGGGCTCGTGCAGGATCAGGTCGACATGGGTCGCGTCCGCGTCGCGGGCGAGTTCGGCGGCGCTCCTGGTGGTGTTCAGCGCGACGATCACGTGGCCGGAGAGCGCGGCCCCGCCCAGCAGGAACAGCACCTCGGGAACGTTGTCGAACAGCACCCCGACGTGCAGGTTCCGGCCCCGCGCGTCCAGCAGGGCGGCGCGGGCCCGGCATTCGGCGACGTACTCGCGCCAGCTCCAGGTCCGCTCCTCGAAGAGCAGTCCCGGCCGGTCGTCGTCGGCGCGTCGCGCCAGCAGCCCCGCCAGTGTCTCTTCGGACATTGCGCCTCCCGCCAGGATGCCCAGGCCAGCTGCTCCGAAAAGTAGAACAGATTCTATTCTGTGTCCAGAGCCGGCCGATCACAACACCCCACCGGATAACCGCGATACCGCATATGCCATGTAAGCGCGGGGCGTCTTTGTGACCGGCGAGTAACCCACCGGAGCATCCGGAAATCAGATAACGTGTTCTCATGCGTACCCCGCATGTGTCCACCGACGTGCCGGTCACCCCGCACGCGGCCGACAGGCCCGTCCCGAGAGACCTCGATCCGGTCACGACCGAGAAGACATCCGGCATGCAGAGCGAACCGGCGTCCACGGGCGTCCGCACCAGGAGCCAGCACCAGCGGCGCAAGCGCATCGTCCAGGCCGCCGCCGCTCTCGCCTCGCGGGGCGGCGTCGAGGCGATGCAGATGCGGACCGTCGCCGAGCGCGCCGGGGTCGCGCTGGGAACGCTCTATCGGTACTTCCCCTCCAAGATGGATCTCGTCGTCGCCGTCGTGGGCGAGGAGATCGATCTCCTCGAAAGCAGCATCGAGCGCCGCCCGCCCAGCGCCACCGCGGCCTCGGGGCGGGCCGTCGACATCCTGATGCGCGCCACCCGCGGCCTGATGCGCGAGCCCGAGCTCGCCGACGCGCTCATCCGCTCGCTGATCATGGCCGAGGTCGAGACACCGTTCGGCGACCGGATGACCGGACTGCTGCTCCGCGTCGCCGGAGACGACCTCACCGTCGACACCGCCACCGAGGAGCAGTTCGCCCTCGCGGGCTCGCTGTCCAGCATCTGGGTGCACGAACTTCTGGAGATGCTCAGGGGGCGCCGCACCTACGAGCAGATCCAGCGGCGCATCGAGATCGCCGCCGAGCGCCTGCTCGCCGATTTCCACCCCTCTCCTTCCGCGTGAAACTAGAACCCGTTACAGTCGCATTGACAGGCGACTAGAGCTACATTCTGGAGCGACGCGCGAGCAGGGCGAGCGGGAGCGGTCGCCCGGTGGCCGCGAGCTCCGAGCCGGCGGGCGAGGAGATCGTATGGGTGCAGTGATCGTCGAAGCCGTGAGAACCCCGATCGGCAGGCGCAACGGATGGCTCGCCGGACTGAAGCCGCAGGCGGTCCTCGCCGCGGCGCTGGGCGGTCTGATCGACCGGGCGGGCATCGACCCCGCCGCCGTGGAACAGGTCTTCGCCGGGTGCGTCACGCAGGCCGGTGAGCAGGGCGGTCATGTCGGGCGACATGCCTGGCTGTACGCCGGCCTGCCTTACCAGGCGGGCGTGACCACGATCGACGCGCAGTGCGGCTCCGCCCAGCAGGCCGTGCACCTGGTCGCGGCGCTCATCTCGGCAGGCGTCATCGACGTCGGTGTGGCCTGCGGCGTCGAGGTGATGAGCCGGGCGCCGCTCGGCTCCAACGTGCTGCCCGCCCGGCCCCGGCCCGACGACTGGTCCATCGACCTGCCCGACCAGTTCACCGCCGCCGAGCGGATCGCGCGACGGCGCGGGCTGACCCGCGAGCGGCTGGACGGGTTCGGCGCCAGGTCCCAGCGGCTCGCCGCGGCGGCGTGGGCCGAGGGCCGCTTCGACCGGGAGGTCATCCCGGTGACCGCGCCGATCCTCGGCGAGGACGGGCGGCCCACCGGGGAGACCCGCGTCGTCAGCAGGGATCAGGGGTTGCGCGAGACCACGCTCGAAGGACTGGCCGGGCTCAAGCCGGTGATGGGCGAGGGCGGCATGCACACCGCGGGCACCTCCTCGCAGATCTCCGACGGCGCGGCGGCGGTGCTGCTGATGAGCGAGGAGGCCGCCGCCCGGCACGGCCTGCGCCCCAGGGCCCGCATCCTCGCCCAGGCGCTCGTCGGCGCCGAGCCGTACTACCACCTGGACGGGCCGGTGGACGCGACGGCCAAAGTCCTGTCCGCTACCGGGATGACCATGGAAGATATCGAGAGGTTCGAGGTGAATGAGGCTTTCGCAGCGGTGGTCTTATCCTGGTCATCGGTGCACAAGCCGGACATGGAACGGGTCAACGTCAACGGTGGTGCCATCGCACTCGGCCATCCGGTCGGCGCGACCGGTTCCCGGCTGATCACCACCGCCCTGCACGAGCTTGAGCGGTCCGACTCCTCGACCGCACTGGTATCGATGTGCGCGGGCGGGGCGCTCGCGACCGCGACCGTCCTGGAGCGCCTTTGATCGGCGCCGGTAAGGAGCAGCACCCTTGAAATCCCGCCGCAGGCCGTACAGCGAGCAGCGTCCGTTCGACACCGGTGGCGGTGTGTGGAGCGTGCCCGTCCCGATTCCCGGCAACCCGCTCGGCTACACCCTGGTCTACGCGATCGAGTCCCCCGCCGGGCCGGTGCTGATCGACGCGGGCTGGAACGCCCCCGAGGCGTGGCTGGCCCTGCGCGACGGGCTGAGCGCGGTCGGCATGGACGTACGCGACGTGCGCGGGGTGGTCGTCACCCACTTCCACCCCGACCACGCCGGGCTGGCCGGGCAGGTCAGGGAGTCCTCCGGCGCGTGGATCGCCATGCACGAGGCCGACGCCGAACTGGTCAGGTTCATGCGGGAGGTCGAGGGCGACGCGCACCGCGACCTCCAGGCCGACATGCTGCGCCGCGCGGGGGCGGGCACCGTCGAGGTGGAGGAGGTGACCGGGAACCGGCCGAAGCCGCCCGCGCTGCCGGACCGCGTTCTCTCCGACGGCGACCTGATCGACCTGCCGGGGCGCAGGCTCCGTACGATCTGGACCCCCGGCCACACGCCGGGCCACGTCTGCCTGCACCTGGAGGACGCCGACCGGCTCTTCACCGGCGACCACGTGCTGCCGGCGATCACCCCGCACATCGGCATCTACCCGTACGACCGGGCGGACATCGACCCGCTCAGTGACTTCCTGGAGTCGCTGGAGAAGGTGAAGGGTCTGGGCGAACTCGAAGCCCTGCCCGCCCATGAATGGATATTTCCAGATACGGCGGCTCGGGCGGCGGAGATCGGCATCCACCACGAGGAGAAGCTCCGACTACTGGCCGCACTGCTCGCCGAGGCGGCGGAGCCGCTGACCATCTGGGAGATCGCCGGGCGGATGACCTGGAACCGCCCCTGGGAGGACTTTCCTCCCATGCTTCGCGGGATGGCGGCCGGGGAGGCTGCGGCGCACCTGCGCACCCTGGAGGCTCGCGGGATCATCCGCCGCGTGACGGGGGTGGACCCGGTCCGGTTCGCCATACACTAGACATCGGATGTCTGGCGAAACCTGAGGACGGTGCGGAGTGGCGGTCACCGACGCCGCTATCGACAGGATCAAACAGATGATCCTGTCCGGCGAGCTCGCTCCGGGCAGCAGGCTGCCCAAGGAGGCCGATCTGGCCGACCGGCTCGGCCTCTCGCGCAACTCCCTGCGCGAGGCGGTCAGGGCACTGGCCCTGATCAACGTGCTGGACGTGCGCCAGGGCGACGGCACGTACGTGACCAGCCTGGAGCCGAGACTCCTGCTCGACGCCATGTCGTTCGTGGTCGACTTCCACCAGGACGACACGGTGCTGCAGTTCTTCCAGGTCCGCCGGATCCTGGAACCCGCGGCGACCGCCATGGCGGCGACGTACATGTCCGAGTCGGAGGTGGCCGAACTCCGTAAGATCCTCGACGCGCTGCCCGTCGACCCGAGCGTCGAGCAGCTCGTCGCCAACGATCTGGAGTTTCACCAGCGCATCGCGGCGGGCTCGGGCAACGCCGTGCTCTGCTCGCTCATCGAGAGCCTCTCCGGACCCACCACCAGGGCCAGGATCTGGAGGGGCCTCACCCAGGAGAACGCCCTGGAGAAGACCCGCGAGCAGCACACCGCGATCTGCGACGCCATCGCCGCCCGCCAGCCGGAGGTCGCCCGCGCCTGGGCGACCGTCCACATCGCCGGCGTCGAGGACTGGCTCCGCAACGCCCTCGCCTGACACCCCCGCCCGGTGGCCCCCTTCGAAGAGGGCGACGGCATGCTGTCGATCATCCTGTCGAAGGCGTTCCTGCTGGCCGCCGACACCACGATCACTGACCCGTCCGTCACCCGGCAGCTACGCGATTGATCCCCCCGAGGACTGAATCGATGACCGCTCGGCTGGGAGACCCGGCCGCCTCTTCCCCCCGGAGCCGGCCCTCGACGCACCGTGAACCGACCGGACCCCGTGACGGCCTGTCCTCCAAGGACCGGGATGCGTTCAGGGGATCAGGCCCTCGGCGGTGAGGTCGGTCCACAGGGTTTCGGGGACGGGCTTGGCGGTCAGGGCGGCGTTGCGGGTCACCTCGGTGGCGGAGCGGGCGCCGACGACGACGGTGGCGACCGCCGGGTGGCGGAGCGGGAAGGCCAGGGCCGCCTGGGGCAGGGTGACGCCGTGCCGGTCGCAGACGGCGGCGATCCGGCGGGCGCGCTCCAGGAGCGGGCCGGGGGCCGGCGCGTAGTCGTAGGTGCCCGACGGGTCGTGGGTGGCCAGCAGGCCGCTGTTGAACACCCCGGCGGCGAGCACCGAGACGCCGCGCCCGGCGCAGAGCGGCAGCAGCTCGTCGGCGCCCGACTGGTCGAGGAGGGTGTAGCGCCCGGCGAGCATGACCATGTCGACGCCGGTCTCGCGGACGAACCGAGCGAGCATCCCCGCCTGGTTCATGCCGACCCCGATCGCCTTGACGACCCCCTGGTCGCGCAGCTCCGCCAGGGCCGGGTACGCCTCACCGACCGCCTGCTCCCAGTGGTCGTCCGGATCGTGGATCAGCACGATGTCGACCGCGTCGAGGCCGAGCCGCGCCAGGCTCTCCTCCAGCGACCGCCGGACCCCGTCGCGGGAGAAGTCCCACACCCGGCGCAGGTCGGCGGGGACGTCGAAGCCCTGCTCGTCCCGGCCGAAGGGGCCTTCGGCCGGGACGAGCAGGCGACCGACCTTGGTGGACAGGGTGTAGGAGTCACGGGGCCGGTCCGCCAGGGCGGCGCCGAGCCGCCGCTCCGACAGGCCGAGCCCGTAGTGCGGCGCGGTGTCGAACAGCCGGATGCCCGCCTCGTAGGCCGTGTCCACCGCCGCCCGCGCCACGTCCTCGCCGACCTCGGAGAACAGGTTCCCGATCGGGGCCGCGCCAAAGCCGTACCTGCTGACCTGCACCTCTTGCTCCGTTCTGGACGGCTTGATGTTTCTGGTACGGGAGTGATGCTTCTTGGCTCTCGCGCAGTCCGAGGTATCCGCCCGGGTCCGCGCATCCCTGAGAACTTCGCTCCTCCGCGTGTCCCGCCCGGAGGGGCGGGACCGCGACACGTCAGTCCTGGGCCTTGCCGCCTGCCAGGCGACTGATCATCAGGGCGACCAGAATGATCGAACCGTAGACCAGCTGCTTCCACTCACCGGGGACGCCCTTCAGGGTCAGGATGTTCTCGACGAGGCCGATCACCAGGACACCGGTGAGCGCACCGAGGATCGTCCCCTTGCCGCCGTCCATGCTGACGCCGCCGATGACCGCGGCGGCGAAGGCCATGAAGATCCAGCCGACGCCCTGGTTGGCGCTGATGCCACCCAGGCGACCGGTCTCCAGCACGCCGGCCAGCGCGGCGACGATCCCGCCGATGACGAAGACGACCCAGACCACCCGCTCGACCCTGACGCCCGCCGCGCGGGCGGCGTCGGCGTTGCCGCCGATGGCGTAGAGCGAGCGGCCGACCCGGAAGTAGCCGAGCGCGACGATGGCCACCGTGAAGAGCGCGCCGACGATCCAGATGGCCGCCGGCAGGCCGAGCCAGGTGGCGCTGCCCAGGTAGAGGAACGACTCGGGCAGCTCGAACAGGCTCTTGCCCTGGGTGAGCCCCAGATGGAGTCCGTGCACGACGATCATCATGGCCAGCGTGACGATGAACGCCGACAGCTGGAACCGCATGATCAGGAAGCCGTTGAAGGCGCCGACCAGGCCGCCGACCAGCAGGCAGAGCGGGATCGCCAGGATGCCGGGCAGCTCCAGGCCGAACCCGCCGGCCGCCACCGGGATGACCAGCATCACGCCGACGGCGGGAGCCATGCCGACCGTGGACTCCAGGGACAGGTCGAACTTCCCGGAGATCAGGATCATCGCCTCGGCGAGCACCACCAGCGCCAGGGCCGACTGCTGCTGAAGCACGTTGGTCAGGTTGCCCGGGGTGAGGAAGATCGGGTCCACGAAGGAGCCGGCGATCAGCAGCACGACGATCACCGGGACCAGGGTGAGGTCGCGGAACCGCCCGAGCTGTATGCGGCGGCCCAGGGGGGCGGCCGACACGGGAGAGGAGGTCTTCGTCGTGGTCATCAGTGGTCGATACCTTCCATCGCCGCCACCAGCTCGTTGTCCGTCCAGCCACGCGGCACGTTCTTGACGATCCTGCCGTGGAACATGACGAGGACGCGGTCACAGATCCGCAGGTCGTCGAGTTCGTCGGAGACCAGCACGGCCCCCGCACCCCGGTCGGCCGCGTCCTCCACCGCACCGAGCAGGGAGTGCTTGGCCTTGACATCCACCCCGGCGGTCGGGTTGATGACCACGAGCGCGCGGGGGTCGTCGGCGAGCGCCCTGGCCAGCACCACCTTCTGGGCGTTGCCGCCGGACAGGTCGGCCACCGGCTGGTCGGGCCCCGTCGTCTTGATGTCCAGCTGTTCGATCATCCGGGCACCGTGCTCGCGGCGGCGGGCCGGGGACACCGCGCCGAAGCGGCCGAGCTTGTGGGCGATCGGGATGGTCGCGTTCTCGGCGATCGAAAGCAGCGGGACGAAGCCCTGGTGGTGCCGGTCCTGGGGGACGAACCCGAGCCCCGCGCGGAGTGCGGAGGGCACGTCGCCCTGCTTGATGTCGGTGCCGTTGACGGTCACCGTCCCGGTGTCGGCCCGTTGCAGGCCGACCAGGGTCTCGGCGAGACCGACCTTGCCGCTGCTGCCCGAGCCGGCCAGGCCGACGATCTCGCCCGCGCGAACGTCCAGGTCCACGTTCTGGTAGCGGCCGGCGAGGCTGAGCCCCCGGGTGGACAGCACCACGGGGGCCGCAGAGGCGAGGGGGCGGGTGCGGTACTCGTAGGCGGCGGTGGCCTCGCCGGTCATCGCGTCGACGAGCCGGTCGTGCGGCAGGTCCTCGACCGCGGCGGTGACGATGTGCCGTGCGTCGCGGAAGACCGAGACGCTCTGGCAGATCTCGTACACCTCCTCAAGGTGGTGGGAGATGAACATCATCGTGACGCCCTGCTCCCGCAGGGAGCGCATCCGGTCGAAGAGCCGCTGGATGGCGGGGCCGTCGAGCTGGGCGGTGGGTTCGTCCAGGATGATGAACCGGGCGCCGAACGACAGTGCTCGCGCGATCTCCAGCAGCTGGCGCTGCTCGACGCCGAGGTCCCCGGCCATGGTCTCCGCGTCGACGTCCACGCCGTACTGCTCCAGGAGCCGCCGGGCCCGGGTGCGCAGGGACCGCCAGTTGATCCTGCCTCGCTCGGTCTGGCGGTTCAGGAAGAGGTTCTCCGCGACGGAGAGCGTGGGGATGATCGTCGACTTCTGGTAGACGCACGCGACGCGCTGCCGCCAGGCGTCCCGGTCGGCCGGCGGCGGCGCGGGCTGCCCGGCGAAGCGGACCTCGCCCTCGTCGGGGCGCTGCAGCCCGGTGAGGATCGACACCAGGGTGGACTTGCCCGCGCCGTTCCTGCCGATCAGCGCGTGCGTCTCTCCTTCGGTGATGGCGATCTCGGCGCCGTTGAGAGCGGTGGTCGGGCCGAAGCGCTTGGTGATCCCAAGCGCCTCGACCGCCTTGACGGAAGAAGTCATCACTTGACCTGGTTGCCCCAGAGAGCCTGGTCGTCCACGTTCTCCTTGGTGACCAGCGGGGCGGGAAGCTGGTCCTCCAGGCCGTTCGGCAGCTGGATGATCGTGCTGTCGTGGTCGGTGGGGCCGGGCTGGAAGGTCTTGCCGTCGATCGCGGCCTTGGCGTAGAAGAGCGCGTACTTGGCGTAGAGGTCGGCCGGCTGGGAGAGCGTGGCGTCGATCTCGCCCTTGCGGATGGCCTCGAACTCCTGCGGGATGCCGTCGTTCGAGATCACGAAGACGTGCTTGGGGTCCTCCGGCGGCGCGATCAGGTTCTTGGCCTTGAGCACCTGGATGGTGGGGGCCAGGTGGACGCCTCCGGCGTGCATGTAGACGCCCTTGATGTCCGGGTGCTGCTCAAGGCGGGTCTGCAGCATCGAGGCGGCCTTGGTGCCCTCCCACTCGGTCGGCTCGTTGAAGACGGTGATCCCGGGGAACTTCTCCTTCATGCAGGCGCCGAACGCCTCGGCCCGGTCGCGGCCGTTGATCGACGAGAGCGCGCCCATGAGCTGGACGACCTTGCCCTTGCCGCCGAGCTTCTCGCCGAGGAACTCGCAGGCCTTGGTGCCGTACGCCTTGTTGTCGGCCCGCACGACCATGTAGACCTTGCCCTTGTCGGGGCGGGTGTCCACGCTGACGACCGGGATGTTCTTGTTCTCCAGGTTCTGCAGCGTGGAGGCGATCGCGCCGGTGTCCTGCGGGGCCATGACGATCGCCTTGGCGCCCTGGCCGGACAGGGCCTGGACGTTGGCCACCAGTTTGGCCACGTCGTTCTGCGAGTTGGTCGGCGGCATCAGGTCGACGCCGAGCTCGGGTGCCATCTGCGGGATGTACTTGTTGTAGGAGTTCCAGAAGTCGGAGTCGGCGCGGGGGAAGTCGATCCCGACCTTGCCGCCCGTGGCGCCGGCCTCGCCGGCGGGCTGGGCCGCGCCGGTCCCGGTGGACTCCGACGATCCACAGGCGGAGAGGGTGAACGCGATCGCGAGCAGCGCCGCACCTGTCGCCGCGGGGCGGATTTTCATGCTTTTGCCTCTATTCGGGGGGATGAATTGCTTTTAGAGCGATATCTCATCTGGCGGGATGGCTCCCGCCGTCGATCCGTCGTGACCCGCGCGAGTCCGGGCCGCGGCCGAGGCCTGGGACCCGGTCAGGATCTGGGCCGGAGCCGGAGCCCCTGCATCCCGCCGTCCACGGCCAGGGCCATGCCGGTGGTGGACCCCGCGAGCGGGCTCGCGAGGTAGGCGATCGCCGCGGCGACCTCCGGGGCGCTCACCAGGCGGCCCGTCGGCTGGCGGCTTTCAAGGGCCGCACGCTCGGCCGCCGGGTCCTCCGCCACGTCGAGCAGGCGCCGCACCCAGGGAGTGTCGGCGGTGCCCGGGTTGACGCAGTTGACCCGGATTCCCTCGCGGATGTGGTCGGCGGCCATCGCCAGGGTCAGCGACTGGATCGCCCCCTTGGACGCGCTGTACAGCGCCCGCTGGGGCAGCCCGGCCGTGGCCGCGATCGAGCAGGTGTTGACGATCGCGGCGTGTGCCGAGCGACGCAGATGCGGCAGTGCCGCCCGGGTGACCCGGACGACGCCCAGCACGTTGACGTCCAGGACCCTCGACCACTCCTCGTATGAGTTGTCCTCGACCGTCCCGGCGGCACCGATCCCAGCGTTGTTCACCAGAATATCCAGCCCGCCGAGTTGTTCCGCTGCCCGTGAGACGGCCGCGCGGACCGCCTCCTCGTCGGTGACGTCCGCCCTGACCTCGACGAACGGGCCATCGGAGGCGTTGATGTCCAGGCAGGCCACCTGTGCGCCCCGCTCGGCCAGCAGGGTGGCGGTGGCCAGGCCGATGCCGGATCCGCCACCGGTGACCAGGGCACGCAGGCCGTCGAACTCAGCCATTGAGGGACCTCCATACCGGACCGTTGGGATAGGTGTGGTCGGTGATCGACGCGGCGTGCATCGTCGCGCCGAAACCGGGCAGGCTCGGCGCGACGTAGGCGCCGTTCTCGATCACCACGGGATCGACGAAGTGCTCGTGCAGGTGGTCGACGTATTCGATCACCCGGTTCTCCATCGAGCCGCTGACCGCGACGTAGTCGAACATCGACAGGTGCTGTACCAGCTCGCACAGGCCGACCCCGCCCGCGTGCGGGCAGACCGGGACGCCGAACTTGGCGGCGAGCAGCAGGATCGCGATGTTCTCGTTCACCCCCGCGACGCGGGCCGCGTCGATCTGCAGGTAGGAGATCGCGCCGGCCTGCAGGAGCTGCTTGAAGACCATGCGGTTCTGGACGTGCTCGCCGGTGGCGACCGGGATGGGCGCGATGCCCCTGGCGATGGCGGCGTGGCCGAGCACGTCGTCGGGGCTGGTCGGCTCCTCCACCCAGTGCGGGCGGAACTCCGCGAGGGCGTTCACCCAGGCGATGGCGGAGTCGACGTCCCAGCGCTGGTTGGCGTCGATCGCGATGGGGAAGTCGTCGCCACAGGTGTCGCGGGCGATGCGCATCCGTCGCCGGTCGTCCTCCAGATCGGCGCCGACCTTCAGCTTGATCTGGGTGAAGCCCTCGTCCATCGCCTCCTTGCACAGGCGGCGCAGCTTGTCGTCGTCGTAGCCGAGCCACCCCGGTGAGGTGGTGTAGGCCGGGTAGCCGTGCTCGCGCAGGTGGGCGACGCGCTCACGCCTGCCGGGCTCGGCGGCGCGCAGGATCTCCAGCGCCTCCCGCGGGGTGAGCGCGTCGGTGAGGTAGCGGAAGTCGACCAGCTCGACGAGTTCCTCGGGCGACATCTCGGCCAGCAGCAGCCAGAGCGGCCTGCCCGCCCGCTTGGCCTTCAGGTCCCAGAGCGCGTTGACCACGGCGGAGATCGCCATGTGCATGACGCCCTTCTCCGGGCCGAGCCAGCGCAGCTGGGAGTCGTGGACCATCTCCTTCCAGAGCGCGCCCATGTCCTCGACGTCCCTGCCGAGCACGTACGGCTCCAGCGCCCTGATCGCGGAGGTCTGCACCTCGTTGCCGCGTCCGATGGTGAAGGCGAAGCCGTGGCCCTCGAACCCGTCGTCGGTCCTCAGCACCAGGTAGGCGGCCGAGTAGTCGGGGTCTGGGTTCATCGCGTCGGAGCCGTCGAGCTCCAGCGAGGTGGGGAAGCGGATGTCGTGGGTCTCCATCGAGGTGATGCGGTACGCGCCCACTCCCTCGCTCATGCCTGTCCCGCCGTCTGCCGCTGGGCGCCGAGGCCGTCGATCTCCAGCTCCATGACCTGTCCCGCCCGCAGGTACGGGGTGCCGGGCAGGCCGAGCGCGACGCCGGCGGGGGTGCCGGTGTTGATGAGGTCACCGGGTTCGAGGACCATGAACCGGCTGAGGTAGCGGACGATCTCCGCCACGGTGAAGACCATGTTCCGGGTGTCGCCGTTCTGGCGCCGTACGCCGTCCACCGACAGGCGCAGGCCCAGGGCCTGCGGGTCGGGGATCTCGTCGGGGGTGACCAGCCAGGGGCCGAGCGGGTTGAAGGTCTCGCAGGACTTGCCCTTGTCCCACTGGCCGCCGCGCTCCAGCTGGAACTCGCGCTCGGAGACGTCGTTGGAGATGGCGTAGCCCGCGATCTTGGACAGCGCCTCCTCGTCCGTCTCGACGTAGCGGGCCGTCTCGCCGATGACGACCGCCAGCTCGACCTCCCAGTCGGTCTTCACGCTGTCCCTGGGGATGAGCACCTCGTCGTTGGGGCCGACGATCGTGTTGGGGGCCTTCATGAAGACGACCGGCTCCGCCGGGATCGCGGCGTTCGTCTCCTCCGCGTGGTCGCGGTAGTTGAGCCCGATGCACACGATCTTGCCCGGCCGGGCGATCGGGGCGCCGATCCGCAGTCCCTCGGCGTTCAGCACGGGCAGTTCGTCCCGCTCCAGCGCCTCCCGGACGCGAGCCACCCCCTGCGAAGCGAGGAAAGCCCCGTCGATCTCCGCCTCCGAGATTTCGCGGAGATTACCGGCCCCGTCCAGGACCGCCGGTCGCTCCTGGCCGACGGGTCCCACTCGCAGCAGCTTCACACCGCACCTCTCGTTGATACATCCGATGTCTTATCTCGCGATGCTGAACGATTTCGAACCTTGATGTCAACCCCTCACAGCCGGATACATCCGATCCGTTATCGAGGAGAAACCTCATCTAGCAGGGCAGATGCTGGATAGCCGCTTAAACACGGCCCCTATTCATCGGATTTACCCGCGCGAACAGGGGCGAAGATCATTCCCGGTGTTTGCCGCCGCGACGAGGGTTCAAGCGATCAACTCGCTACAGACATCGGAGGATGATGCTTGTTACGGTGGAGTTTCGATGCCATCTCCTGGAAACAGTCCCGTCCTGTGATCGGAGGAGTTCGTTGCCTCGCCCCCACGACGACGTCTCACCACGGTTCTCCTCGCCGCCGGCACCCCCACCACCTGGCCGTACGGACCCGGTCCGGCGAACGAGGAGCCGGCAGCGGACATGAGACGAGCGGACACACCCGATGACCTGACGCTCTGGTACGACAGCCCGGCCACCGACTGGGAGACCCAGGCGCTGCCGATCGGCAACGGCGCGCTGGGCGCCATGGTGTTCGGCGGCGTCGGCGGCGAGCGGATCCAGTTCAACGAGAAGTCCCTGTGGACCGGCGGCCCCGGTTCCGACGGCTACGACTTCGGCGACTGGACCTCCCCCAGGCCGAACGCGATCGCCGAGGTCCGGGCGGAGATCGACCGCGACGGCAAGGTGTCCCCCGCGGCGGTGGCGGCCAGGCTCGGCCGGCCCAGGAGGGGGTTCGGCGCCTACCAGACCTTCGGCGACCTCTGGCTGGACATGCCCGGTACTCCCGGGGCCGCCACCGGCTACCGCCGGGAGCTGAGCCTGCGCGACGCGATCGCCAGGGTCGGCTACACCTCGGACGGCGTGACCTACTCCCGCGAGTACTTCGCCAGCCACCCCGGCAACGTCGTCGTCGGCCGGATCTCCGCCGACGAGAAGGGCAAGGTCTCCTTCACGCTGCGCACCTCCTCCCCCCGCTCCGACAGGCGGGTCTCGGTCTCGAAGGGACGCCTGACGGTCCGGGGCGCGCTCGCCGACAACGGCATGAGGTTCGAGTCGCAGGTCCAGGTGATCACCCGGGGCGGCACCCGCACCGACGGCACCGACCGGATCACTGTCGCGGGCGCCGACAGCGCGGTGTTCGTGCTGTCCGCGGGCACCGACTACGCCGACGTCCATCCCGCCTACCGGGGTGCCGACCCGCACGCCAGGGTCACCTCGGCGGTCGACAGGGCCGCCGGGAAGTCGTACGAAAGGCTCAGGTCCGATCACCTGGCCGACCACCGGAAGCTGTTCGACCGGGTCAGGCTCGACCTCGGCCAGCGGGCCCCGGCCGTCCCGACCGACAGGCTCCGCGCGGCGTACACCGGTGGCGCCTCGGCCGACGACCGGGCGCTGGAGGCGATGTTCTTCGCCTACGGCCGCTACCTGCTGATCGCCTCCTCCAGGGAGGGGTCGCTCCCGGCCAATCTGCAGGGCGTGTGGAACGACTCGACCAACCCTCCCTGGTCGGCCGACTACCACGTCAACATCAACCTGCAGATGAACTACTGGCTCGCCGAGCAGACCAACCTCGCCGAGACGACCGAACCGTACGACCGCTACATCCGGTCGATGGTCGCCCCCGGGGCGAAGACCGCGCGGGAGATGTTCGGGGCGCGCGGCTGGGTGGTGCACAACGAGACCAACCCGTTCGGCTTCACCGGCGTGCACGACTGGGCCACCGCGTTCTGGTTCCCGGACGCGGCGGCGTGGCTGACCCAGCGGATGTACGAGCACTACCGCTTCAGCGGCGACACCGAGTACCTGCGCGAGACCGCGTACCCGGTGATGAAGGGCGCGGCCGAGTTCTGGCTGGACACCCTGCACACCGACCCGCGTGACGGCACCCTCGTGGTCTCCCCCAGCTACTCCCCCGAGCAGGGCGACTTCACGGCGGGCGCCTCGATGTCCCAGCAGATCGTCTTCGACCTGCTGACCAACGTCCTGGAGGCGGCGAAGGAGCTGGAGACCGACGAGGCCTTCCAGGCCGAGGTGACGGCCGCGCTGGCCAGGCTCGACCCGGGCATCCGGATCGGTTCCTGGGGACAGCTCCAGGAGTGGAAGGAGGACCTGGACGACCGGGGCAACACCCACCGGCACGTCTCCCACCTGTTCGCGCTGCACCCCGGACGGCGGATAACGGCCGGAACCCCCGAATCCGAGGCGGCCAGGGTCTCACTCACCGCGCGGGGCGACGGCGGCACCGGCTGGAGCAAGGCATGGAAGATCAACTTCTGGGCGCGCCTGCTGGACGGCGACCACGCGCACAGAATGCTCGGCGAGCAGCTCAGGGGCTCCACGCTGGACAACCTGTGGGACACCCACCCGCCGTTCCAGATCGACGGCAACTTCGGCGCCACCTCCGGCATGGCCGAGATGCTGCTGCAGAGCCGGCACGACACCGTCCACGTGCTGCCCGCACTGCCGTCGGCCTGGCCCACCGGCTCGGTCACCGGCCTGCGTGCCTGGGGCGACGTGACGGTGGACGTCTCGTGGCGGGACGGTGAGGCCGACCGGATCACCCTGCGAGCGGGAAGGACCGGACTTCTCCGGGTCCGCGCGGACATGATCGGCGGCGGTTACCATGTCCTGGACGATCGGGGCGGCACACTCGACCCGGGCCGTGACGGCGACGTCCTGGTCATCGACGCCCAGGCGGGCAGGTCCTACACGGTCGTCAAGGAGATCACGAGGGACCGCCCCCTTGACGAGGCACCCCTGAGGTAATAGAACACGTTTCAGAAAGTAATCCAACCAAGCGCTTGATCAAGTGCCTGGCGGTTCAGCGTGCCCCGGCGGGAGGCGGGAACATCGGCAGGCCCCGCGCTCGCCACGTCCACGACGGATGTCCCGCGAGGAACTCGCCTCGCGACCGGAGGGCACATCGCCGACCGCACCGACAACGAGCCGCGTCACAGGACCGGGGACCCGGTTCGCACAGGAGGACCGATGGACATCGATCTGGTCGACCAGGACTTCTACTGGCGGAACGGCGCGCCGCACGATCAGCTTGCCTGGCTACGGGCGAACGCGCCGGTCTACGCGCACCCGGGTGACGCCGAGCGGGACTGGCCGGGTTTCTGGGCGGTCACCAAACACGCCGACGTGGTGCACGTCTCCCGCCGCTCCGACCTGTTCTCCTCAAGCAGGAAGCTCGCGCTCTTCGACGAGATGCCCGAGGACGAGCGCGCCCTCCAGCGGATGATGATGCTCAACCAGGACCCGCCGGAGCACACCCGTCGGCGCTCCCTGGTCAACCGGGGCTTCACCCCCCGCATGATGGGCGCCCTGGAGCAGCACATCCGTGACATCTGCCACGAGCTGGTGGACGAGGCCAAGGCGCGCGGTTCGGTCGACTTCGTCAGGGACATCTCCGCCCCGTTGCCGCTGTACGTGATCTGCGAGCTGCTCGGCGCCCCCGTCGAGGACCGGGACAAGATCTTCAACTGGTCCAACCGGATGATCGGCATGAACGACCCGGACTACGCGACCGATCCCGCCGAGGGCACGGACGCGGCCATGGAGGTCTACGCCTACGCCAACACCCTGGCCGCCGAGCGCCGGGAACAACCCCGCGAGGACATCGTCACCAAGCTGATCATGCCCGACGCCGCCGGGGAGACCCTCACCGAGGAGGAGTTCGACCTGTTCGTGCTGCTGCTCGTGGTCGCGGGCAACGAGACCACCCGCAACGCGGCCTCGGGCGGCATGCTCGCCTTCTTCGAACACCCCGAGCAGTGGCGGCGCCTGGTCGCCGACCGCACCCTGGCAGGTACCGCGGCCGACGAGATCGTCCGCTGGGTCTCCCCGGTGAACCTCTTCCGCCGTACGGCCACCGTCGACACGACGATCGGCGGCCAGGAGGTCAAGGCCGACGACAAGGTCGTGGTCTTCTACAGCTCCGCCAACCGGGACGAGGACGTCTTCGCCGACCCCTACACCTTCGACATCGGCCGCGACCCCAACCCGCACATCGGCTTCGGCGGTGGCGGTGCCCACTTCTGCCTCGGCAACCACCTCGCCAAGCTGGAACTGCGGGTGCTCTTCGAGGTGCTGGCCGAGCGGCTGCCGAACCTGGAGCAGGCCGGCCCCGCCCGCCGGCTCCGCTCCAACTTCATCAACGGCATCAAGGACCTGCCGGTCTCCATCTCCTGAGGTCCGGCCGCGATCACCGATGACGTCCGCGGGAGGCGAGGCGATCTCCAGTCTTTAAACAAATTGTTTAACACATATGGTTGACAATAGATCGTTCAGTGATTCATCGTGGTTCGCATGCCCACGAACCACGATGAATCAGCCGACACCTTCACGGCTCCGGATCCGAGCCGGGCGCGAGCGCACCGCGAGTACGCCTCCCTGTCACGCATCACCGAGCGCCACGCGACCGACGACGCCCAGCGCCACCGGCAGGTCCACCCCACGGTCCTCGGCGCGCACGAGGCCGTCAGGCTCGTGTCGTTCCTGCTGAGCGGTGCCGCCCATCGCGAGGAGGGCGAGCCGGAGGTGGACCGCGCCGACATCACCGCCGCCCTGACCCTGCTGCCCCGGGCCCGCGCGGAGCTGGACGAGCTGGAGGCGGCGCTCCTGCTCATGGCGCGAGGCCGCGACCTCACCTGGCAGGAGATCGCCTTCGGCCTCGGCCTGGGCACCCCCCAGGCCGCCAAGCAGCGCTATGAGCGCCTGGCGGGCCGCGCCGCCAGATCGAGCGAAGAACACGAGTCGCCGGCCGGGCGCACCATCCCGAGATAGGGCCACCACCGGGCCGTCCAAGCCGTCCGCCGGCGAGCGGGGACCTTTCGGCGACCGGGGCGCATACTCCCCGCCCACTCTTGGGATCCTCTTGGATCGCCCGCACCCGGCACCCTCCGGCGAGGATTCCAGAGGCGGGAAGGGGTGCGGGCGAGCATCGGGGCACCGGCGCCCCGGGCCGCCGATCGGAAACCCCGAACACACCGTCGTCGCTTCCAAGACGTCAGCAAGGAATCGCTTAGGAGGCCCCAAGGGGGACACGCAGGATGGCCGGGAAATCCTACCTGCCGGTACCACCGCTCGAAGGTCCGTGGATCAAGGGATACGGGTTCCTCCACTCACCCGTATTCCATGCCACCTCGCCCACAGCACCCCCTACTCCGCCTCTTGGAGGACTTTTGTCCACGACAACGGCCGCCGCGGACACGCCCGTACGGTCCGCTCGCAGGGAACTGGCCGCCGCGACCGTCGGCGGCGTCGTCGAACTCTTCGACTGGACGCTCTACGGTGTGCTCGCACCCTACTTCGCCGCGCAGATATTCCCCGGCGGCGACCCGCTGACCAAGCTGCTCGCCGCCTACCTGGGATTCGCGGTCGGCTTCCTGGCCCGGCCGCTGGGCAGCGCGGTCATGGGCCGGCTCGCCGACACGCACGGCCGCCGGTTCGTCATGACCCTGTCGGTCATGACGATCGCGATCGGCAGCCTTCTCATCGGCATCGCGCCCACCTACGCCACGGCAGGCGCGACCGGAGCGGTGCTCATCGTCATCGTACGGTTCGCGATGGGGCTGTCGGTCTCGGGCGAACTGGCCAGTTCGGCGGCCTTCGTGACCGAGACGGCACCGCGCGCGCGCCGGTTCCTCTACAGTGCCGTCTCCTACGGCGGCGGCATGCTCGGGCAGCTACTGTCCTTCGCGGTGCTCGCCGTCCTGCTCGCCGGCTTCGGCAAGGAGGGGCTCGAGAACGGCGCCTGGCGGTACGGCTTCCTGTTCGGCGCGGTTCTCGGGCTGGCGGCCCTGTGGATCCGCCGGTCGGTGGACGAGCCGGAGGAGTTCGTCAGAACACGTGCCTCCGGCGCGCGTCCCAAGGTGCTTCCGCTGCTCCGCGCCAACCTGCGCAAGCTGCTCGCCGTGTTCTTCATGACCGTCGGCAGCACGATGAGCCTCTACTTCGGCACGCTCTACCTGCCCCAGTTCGCGGCCAAGGCCGGGGTCGTCTCCGCGGCGGCGGCGTCCTCCCTCATCATGGTCGCGATCGCCGTCCAGTTCGTCGCCATGGTGGTCTTCGGAAAGCTCTCCGACCGGCTGTCCCCCCTGACGCTCACCCGCGTCGGGCTGGGCTACCTGGCCGTGGCGACCGTGCCGCTGATGTCACTGCTCCTGTCGGGCGCGCTGCCCTTCCTGCTCGTCGCCTGCCTCTACGTGATCGGCGTCGCCCCGGCGCTGGCCGTGCTCAACGTGGTCGGCGGGCTGCTGTTCCCCGTCCACATCCGGGCGATAGCCATCGGCCTCTCCACCTCCCTGGCCGTCGCCGCCTTCGGCGGCACCTTCCCGCTCGTCGCCGAGGCCATGACCGGTTCCGGCCACCCGGACTGGGTCGGCTGGTACGCCGCCGCGGGCGCCGTCATCTCCCTCGTCGCCTCGCTGTTCATCCGCCGGCAGGACCTGCGGCACGGGGAGAGCTGATCCTTGGCCGGATGACGGTCTTCAGCGGTTCCTCGACCTGGTCGGCCGCGTGACCGGACGGACGGCGATCACCGGAGACGAGTCCAGACTGTGCCGGGCGCTGAAAGGTCTCCCGCCGGGATCAGGAGCCGGGCGCGGGGGAGGGCGGAGTCAGGCTCCATACCCGTATCTCTCCGTCGAAGTCGCCGGAGACGACGACCGGCCGCCCCTGCAGTCGCGTCACCAGCATCGTATTGATCTCCTGGGTGCGGCCGGTGGACGGCCTGCCGATCTGCTCGCGGGTGGCCAGATCCCACACCCGCACCCCGTCGTAGCCACCGGAGACGACGACCGGGCGGCCCGCCGACTCCGTCACCAGCACCGATTCGACCCCCGAGGTGTGCCCGGTGAACGGCCTGCCGATCTGCTCGTGGGTGGCCAGGTCCCACACCCGCACGGTGTGATCCTCGCCACCCGCGACGCCGGAGACGACGACCGGCCGCCCCGCCAGCTCCGCCACCGCCACCTTCACCGTCACGTCGTCGTCGGTGTATCCGGTGAACGGCTCGCCGATCTGCTCGCGGGTGCTCAGATCCCACACCCGCATCTCGTTGTAGCCGCCGCAGACGAGAACCGGCCTCCCCTCCAGCTCCGCCACCGCCATCGACTCGACGGAAGCGGTGTGGGCGGCGAACGGGGCGCCGATCCGCCGGTGGGTGGCCAGATCCCACATGTATATCCTTCCGTTGCCGGTGGCGATGACGACCGGCCGCCCCGCCGGCTCCGCCACCAGCACTGACGTGAGCCTCGTACCGGGGCCGGTGAGCAGCCCGCCGATCTGCTCGCGGGTGGCCAGGTCCCACACCCGCAGCCCGTCGTGGTCGCCGGAGACGACGACCGGCCGCCCCGCCAACTCCGCCACCGTGACCGCGTAGCCGGTGAACGGCCTGCCGATCTGCTTACGGGTGGCCAGATCCCACACCCGCACGGTGCGACTCTCGTCGCCACCACCGCCGGAGACGACGACCGGCCGCCCCGCCAGCTCCGTCACCGCCATCGAGTGGACTCCCCCGGTGTGCCCGGTGAACGGTTCACCGACCGGCATGCCGAAGGGAACGGCCTGCTGAGTCCGACCGGGCGACGGAGCGGAGGTCCCGGAGGAACCCGTGGCGGATGAGGACGGTACCGAGAGAGCCGGGGTTCCGGAGGGGGTCGTGGACGGCGACGCGGAGACTTCGGGGGACTCCGGTCGCCACGGCCAGAAGACCACGGCGGCCGGGACGAGAGCGGCGGCGATCACCGCCGCGGCCACCAGGCGCCCCCTGACGGAACGGCGCGGGACACGGGACGCCGGAGGCGGCGGGGCGGGGCCGCGCGGCCGGTGATCCACCGTACTGGACTCCACCGTGCCGGACTCCACCGTGCCGGGCTCCTCACGGGTGAGGACGGCGAGCAGGTCGGCCACGGTGGGCCGGACGCCGGGGTCCTTGGCCAGGCAGGCGGCCAGCAGCGGGCGGATACGCTCGGGCACCCCGGCGAGGTCGGGTTCGCGGTTGGAGACGGCGTTCATCACCGCCGCCGGGATGGCGCCGGGGAACGCCGGATGCCCCGTGGCGGCGAACACCATGGTGGCGGCCCAGCTGAACACGTCCGACGCCGTACCGGCCTGGTGACCGTCGAGCTGCTCCGGCGACAGGTAGGCGGGGGTGCCCACCAGCCCCGAACGCGTGGTGGCGGCCAGTACCCGGGCGATTCCGAAGTCGATGACCACCGGCCCCTCCGGGCCCATGATCACGTTATCGGGTTTGAAATCACGGTGGATGATCCCGGCCCGGTGGATCGCGGCCAGCGCCGTCAGGGTGGCGACCGCGAGCCGGTCCAGGCCGCTGCCGGTCCGCGGCCCGTCGCCGGTGACCAGTTCCTTCAGCGAGGGCCCGGGGATGTACTCACTGACCAGATAGGGCCGATCGCCGACGATCCCCCCGTCCAGCACCTGGGCGGTACAGAACGCCGCGACCCGGCGGGTGATCTCCGCCTCGCGCATGAACCGCTCGCGCACCTTGGGGTCGGCCGCCATCCGGACGTGCAACACCTTGATCGCGACCTTGCGGTCCGCAGGGTCGTGGCCGAGGTAGACCACTCCCTGACCTCCGTCGCCCAGCACCCCGCCCAGCCGGTAGCCGCCGATCCGCTCGGGGTCGCCCACGGTCAGCGGGCCCGGCTCGGACATCGCTCACCTCGTCTCCACGCCCCCGCCGGCGGACGGCCGGAGTCACCGCCGATCCAAGGAACGACGATAGGCGGCCCCCTGCCGCAGCAGAAGCCCTACGGCTCCGGAGATCAGGGCCAGGAGGAGTCCTGGTCGGGGTCGCCGCCGTCGGAGAGCAGCTTGACGTCCGATTCGACCATCATCGCCACCAGTTCCTCGAAGGTGACCGAGGGCTCCCAGCCGAGCTGGACGCGGGCCTTCTTCGGGTCCGCGCAGAGCAGGTCGACCTCGGCGGGGCGGTGCAGGGTCTGGTCGGTGACGACGTACCGCTCCCAGTCGAGCCCGGCGGCGGCGAAGGCGGCCTCGGTCAGGTCGCGGACGGTTTGGGTGCGGCCGGTGCCGATCACGTAGTCCTCGGGCGTGTCCGTCTGGAGCATCAGGTGCATCGCGCGGACGTAGTCCCCGGCGAACCCCCAGTCGCGACGCGCCTCCATGTTGCCCAGGCGCAGCTCCGAGGCGAGGCCGAGCTTGATCCTGGCCACGCCGAGGCTCACCTTCCTGGTGACGAACTCGGCGCCCCTGCGCGGGGACTCGTGGTTGAACAGGATCCCCGACACCGCGTACATGCCGTAAGACTCGCGGTAGTTCTGCGTCAGGAAGTGCCCGTACGCCTTGGCCACGCCGTACGGCGAGCGGGGGTGGAAGGGGGTGATCTCGGTCTGCGGGGTCTCGCGAACCTGGCCGAACATCTCCGAGGACGACGCCTGGTAGAACCGGATCTGCCCGGATCCGGCGGCCGTACGCGAGGAGGAGATCCCGGAGCAGACCCGGATGGCCTCCAGCATGCGCAGCACGCCCATGCCGGTCACCTCGCCGGTGAGCTCGGCCTGCTCCCACGACATGGGGACGAACGAGATGGCGCCCAGGTTGTAGACCTCGTCGGGCTGGACCTTCTCGACCGCGGAGATCAACGAACCCTGGTCGAGCAGGTCACCCCGGACGAGCTGAACGTCCTGCAGGAGCTTGCGGAGCCGTGAGACGCGCGGGTTGGCCTGCCCTCGGGCCAGGCCGAAGACCTCGTAGCCCTGACTGAGCAGGCACTCGGCCAGATAGGAACCGTCCTGCCCGGTGATACCTGTGATCAGCGCGCGCCTGGCCAACGCGTCCTCCTCGCTTGCGGGGGCGGGACCTATGCCTGGTCTTATGCCGTTTGATTGGCGAATGTACCGTCCCACCCCCGTGTGGGCACTATCTCCCCCACGGCGCACCTAGAACGCGTTCCACCGAATCCTGTTCGGTCAGGTTAACCTCCCAGCTCGCGCCCGGTGAAGCACACCCTAGGAACAATTCCACATCAGGTACAACAGAGCTACCGAATGGTAGTGTCCGAGGACTAAGGTCATCTTTCACGGTACCTGTCCCCTTTCGGGCAGGGTGAGAAAGGGGTTGCCGTGCCGGGTGCTGAATCACTGCGGGTGGCACTGCTGTCGTATCGCAGCAAGCCGACCTGCGGTGGGCAGGGCGTCTACCTGCGTCACCTCAGCCGCGAGCTGGTCGCCCTCGGGCACAGCGTGGAGGTCCTCTCCGGCCAGCCCTACCCGGAGCTCGACGAGGGCGTCATCCTCACCAAGGTCCCCAGCCTGGACCTGTACCGCGACGAGGACCCCTTCCGTACTCCCGGGCTCCGCGAGTACCGCGACTGGATCGACCTGCTCGAGGTCGGCACCATGTGGACCGCCGGGTTTCCCGAGCCGCTGACCTTCACCCTGCGGGCGCACCGCGAGCTGAAGAAGCGCGTCGGCGACTTCGACGTGGTGCAGGACAACCAGACCCTCGGCTACGGACTGCTCGGCATCCAGAAGCTGTTCCCCGTGGTCGGGACCATCCACCACCCGATCAGCGTGGACCGGCGCATCGAGCTGAAGGCGGCTCCGCTGCGCAAGAAGCTCTCCATGCGACGCTGGTACGGCTTCGTGCGCATGCAGGCCAAGGTCGCGCCGCGGCTCAGCCCGATCCTGACCGTCAGCGAGTCCTCCCTCGCCGACATCCACCGCGACTTCAACGTGCCCCAGAAGAACATGCGGCTCATCCCGCTGGGCGTCGACACCCGCTACTTCCACCCGCGCCCGGAGCTTCCCAAGCGGCCCGGCTCCATCGTCGCGGTGGCCAGCGCCGACTCCCCGATGAAGGGGGTCGCGACGCTGCTGCGGGCCGTGGCGAAGCTCGCCACCGAGCGCGACGTCCACCTGACGGTGGTCAGCAAGCCCACTCCCGGCGGCCCGACCGAGAAGCTCGTCGGCGAGCTGGCGCTGCGGGACCGGGTCAGGTTCGTGCACGGCATCTCCGACACCGAGCTGGGCGAGCTGATCGCCACCTCGGAGATCTCGGTCGTCCCCTCCCTGTACGAGGGCTTCTCGCTGCCCGCCGTCGAGCACATGGCCTGCGGCACCCCGCTGGTCGCCAGCCGCACCGGGGCGCTGCCCGAGGTCGTCGGCGACGCCGCCGTACAGGTGGCCCCCGGCGACCCCGAGGAGCTGGCCGCGGTGCTGCGCCGCCTGCACGACTCTCCCGAGGAGCGGGCCGCGGTGGGCAAGAAGGGCTACGACCGGGTCATGGAGCGCTTCACCTGGAACGTCGTCGCCAGGCGGACCGTGGAGGCCTACCACGAGGCCATCCAGGCCCACCGCGCGAAGTGACCGACACCCTGAAACGATCACCTCTCACAAGGAGCGGCCAGTGCTGACTGTCGACTTCGACCGGTTGCCCGTGGGTCCGGGAACCCGGGTGCTGGACCTGGGGTGTGGCGGCGGACGCCACGCGTTCGAGGTATTGCGGCGCGGTGCCGACGTGGTGGCCTTCGACATGGACGCGGGGGAGCTGGAAGGCGTGGCGAACATGTTCGCCGCGATGGACAAGGCCGGTGAGGTGCCACCCGGGGCGACGGCGGACACCGTGACGGGCGACGCGCTCGACATGCCGTTCGAGGACGGCGCCTTCGACCGGGTGATCGCGGCCGAGGTGCTGGAGCACATCCCCGACGACATGGCCGCGATGCGGGAGATCTTCCGGGTCCTCAAGCCGGGTGGCCAGGCGGCCATCACGGTGCCGAGCTTCCTGCCGGAACGGATCTGCTGGGCACTCGACGAGGCGTACCACACCGCTCCCGGCGGGCACGTCCGCATCTACACGCTGGCCGAGCTGAGCGCGAAGCTCAAGTCGACCGGCTTCACCATCGGCCCGCACCACCACGCCCACGGCCTGCACGCGCCGTACTGGTGGATCAAGTGCGCGGTCGGCGTCGACAACGACGACCACCCGCTGGCCAAGGCCTACCACGAGCTGCTGGTCTGGGACATCATGAAACGTCCCGCCGCCACCAGGATCGCCGAGGCCGTACTCAACCCGCTCATCGGCAAGAGCGTGGTGCTCTACGTCCGGAAGCCCGCATGATCTCCTGGGAACAGGTCGTGCAGACCGCCCAGAGCATCGCGGCGGTGCAGGAGCCCGACGGCGGCATTCCCTGGCCCGAGGGGCACGTGGACGCCTGGAACCATGTCGAGTGCCTGATGGCGATGAGTGTGGCGGGGCTGACCGGCCCGGCCCGCCGGGGATACGACTGGCTGGTCCGCACCCAGCGCTCCGACGGTTCCTGGCCGATGAAGCTGGTCGGGGGCGAGGCCGTCGAGCAGGGCGGGGAGTCCAACCACGCCGCCTACATCGCGGTCGGCGTCTGGCACGAGCTGCTGGTGACCTCCGACGAGGACTTCACCCGGCGGATGTGGCCGGTGGTCCGGGCGGCGCTGGACTTCGTGGTCGGTCTGCAGACCACTCGGGGCGAGATCGCCTGGGAGCGCGCGGCCGACGGCAGGCCCGCCGAGTACGCGCTGCTGACCGGCTGCGCCTCCATCCACCAGGGCCTGCGCTGCGGCGTACTGCTCGGCGAGCACCTGGGCGACCCGCAGCCCGACTGGGAGCTGGCCGCCGACCAGCTCGGCCACGTGCTGGTCGCCCACCCCGAGGCGTTCGCCGACAAGAGCCGCTTCTCGATGGACTGGTACTACCCGATCCTGGGCGGCGCGGTGCGCGGCCCGGCCGCGCGGGCCCGGCTGGCCGAGGAGTGGGACACGTTCGTGGAGCCGGACCTCGGCATCCGCTGCGTCTCCGACCAGCCGTGGGTGACCGGTGCCGAGACGTGCGAGCTGGTGCTCACCCTCGACGCGCTGGGCGACCGGAACCGGGCGCGGAAGCTCTTCTCGGACATGCAGCACCTGCGGCACGAGGACGGCTCGTACTGGACCGGCTGGCAGTTCGCGAACGAGAAGTGGTTCCCCCACGAGCGCTCCGCCTACACCGCGGCCGCGGTCGTACTCGCCGCCGACGCGCTGGCCGGGCACACCCCCGCCGCGGGCATCTTCCGCGACGCGGGCAAGTACCTGACCGACCGCCCCACCGCCGCCTGCGGCTGCAGCCACGCCCGCTCCCGGAGCTGAACCCCCGGCTCTCGGCCGTGCCGTCGGCGTTTTCTTTGCACGGAATCAGAAACGTGGTGCTTGAAGGGCTGAATGCGGCTCACTACGTTCGGGTCCGTGAGTAATGCGGAGGGCACTCGGACGGTAGCTCAGAGCGATGACACCGAGACGGCCGGCGCGGAGGCCGTCCCGGAGGGCACCCCTGACCCGGCACCCCCGCGGCGACCCGAGCCCACGGGCTCGGCCGGCCCTCCGGACCCCGCCGAGCATCCGGGCCCGCAGGAATCCCCGGTCCCCTCTCCCCGGCCGGACTTCTCCGAGCCCGGCCCTCCGGGGCCCGACCTTTCCGAGCCGAGGGCGCCGGCTCCGGGGACGTCGGCGCCGCCCAGGCCGAACGGCGTGACCCGGCTGCTGTGGCAGAACCCCGCCCGGGTGGGGTTCGGGGTACGGCGGTTCCGGCTGGGGCCGGCGCGCGAGCGGCTGGAGGGCGCGGAGCGGTCGTTCACGACCGGGTTCAACGCGGTGGTCGCCGGTGAGGCCGAGCGGATCGACGACCTCCGCGAGGACCTGCGCGGTTTCGGGTACGAGGGCGCGGGCATGGCCTGCGCCACCCTCGACGTGCTCACCCTCACCGGCGGGCGCCGCCTGCGGGAGCTGCTGAGCGGGCCGGGGATGCGCTACCCGCACCTCATCCACATGGGCACCGGCCGGGCGTACGCCCGGATGCGGCTACGGCCGATGTGGGGCGTCCGCTCGGTGCACCCGCTGCTGCGCTGGCTGGCCCACGACGGCTTCGGCTTCCACCAGGGTTTCTTCTCCGCGGACCGCACGGTGGGACGCCAGCGGACGGCCGGGCTCATGGACCGGACCCGGAGAGCGATCTTCGATCAGGGACTGGGGCGGATGCTCTGGTTCCACGAGTGCGCGGGGACGGCTGACGTCGTGCTGCGCATCGCCGAGTTTCCCGCGGGGCGCCGCGCCGACCTGTGGAGCGGCGTGGGCCTGGCCGCCACGTACACCGGGGGTGCGAGCGCCGCGGACCTGGGGCGGCTGGCCTCCGCCGCGGCCGAGGACGGTTTCCGCGCCCACCTCGCCCAGGGGTGCGCCTTCGCCTGCGCCTCCCGGCTGATCTCGGCCGTGGTCCCCGAACACACCGTCGCCGCCGCCCCCGTGCTGTGCGGTGCCGAAGTGGACGAGGCGGCGGCCTGGACCGACACCGCGCTCGTCGCGCTGGGCCACAACGCGCACAGCGGCGACCACTACCAGGCCTGGCGGGCGGGAATCCGGAAGGCCTGGGCACGGCGCGACCGCGATTCTTGACCGCGACTCGAAGAGGGGACGCGGACGATGCCGGACCGGTCGCGGCCGGGATCGTCACCTGCGGCTCGAAGGGGCGGTGAGAGCGATGTCAGGGGTTCGCAGGTACGCGGCGGGAGCCCTCGCCCTGATCGCCGCCGCCGCCGGGTGGCGGCTGACCGGCCTGCCGGACACCTCGGTCGCGGAGACGTCGGCCGACTTCTCCTTCCACGCGAGGCCGCTCGGGCCGCCCCCGGGACCCGGTGACCGTACCCTGCGGCCGGTCGCGGCGGGATACGCCGGTCTCCAGGGCTGGGTGTCGTCGCTGGGCGCCGGGGTGGCGCTGTTCGACGTGGACAACGAGGTCGTCGCCGACGACCTGTGCCTGGTCGATCCCCGCCATGACACGGTGACCGTCAGGCGGGCACCGGGGACGCCCCGGGGTTACCGGCCGTTCACGCTGGTCCCCCCGGATCGCAGGCGGTACGAGGCGCCGACCGGGTGCCTGCCCGCCGACCTCGACCAGGACGGCTGGCAGGATCTGGTCGTCTACTACTGGGGCCGCTCCCCCTCGCTCTTCCTGCGCGTGCCCGGGGTACCCCCTTCCGGAACCGCCTTCCGCCACCGCGCGCTGACCACCGAGCCGGAGATCTGGAACACCAGCGCCGCCACGACCGGTGACTTCGACGGGGACGGCCGCCTCGACCTGGTCTTCGGCGACTACTTCCCCGACGGCGTCCGGGTGCTCGGCGACGGCGCCTCCACCGACGGTGCCTCCAAAGACGGTGCCTCCAAAGACGGTGACCCCAACGACGCTGACCCCGGCAGCGCGGTGATGCCCGACTCGCTGTCCGCCGCCGCCAACGGCGGCGGCGCCCGGCTCTACCTGGCGAGCGGACCGGCACGGTTCACCGAGGCCGAGGGGGTGTTCGACGAGGTCGGGAACGGAGGCTGGACGCTGGCGCTGGGCACCCAGGACCTGGACGGCGACGGGCGGCCCGAGCTGTACCTGGCCTGCGACTTCGGCCCCGACCGGCTGCTGGTCAACGAGTCGGTGCCCGGCCGGATCCGGTTCACCGAGGCCAGAGGCACCAGGCACCTGACGACTCCCGCCTCCAGGGTCGTCGGCCGCGACTCGTTCAAGGGGATGGGCGTCGGCTTCACCGACCTCAACGCCGACGGCAGGCCGGACATCCTGGTGAGCAACCTCACCGAGGACCACGCGCTGCACCAGGGCAACTTCGCCTTCGTGTCCCGGCCCGGCGACCTGCACGGCGGTCACGCGCCCTACGAAGACCTCGGTGAGGAACTGGGGCTGAGCCGCAGTGGCTGGTCCTGGGACGTCAAGGCCGCCGACTTCGACAACGACGGCGACGACGAGATCATGCACGCGACCGGGTTCGTCAGGGGTGAGGTCGACCGGTGGGCGCAACTGCAGGAGGCCGCGTCGGCGAACGACCTGTTCCTCTCCCGTCCCGCGCTCTGGCCGAGCATCCGGGCCGGAGACGACCTGTCGGGCCGCGACACCAACACCTTCTTCACCAGGGGTCAGGACGGCCGCTACGCGGACGTGGCCCGGCGGGCCGGGGTCGGCGGCGACAGCGACGGCACGGTCAGCCGGGCCTTCGCGGTGGGCGACGTCGACGACGACGGGCGACTGGACTTCGCGGTCGCCAACCAGTGGTCGGAGTCGGTGCTCTACGGCAACCACGGCCCGACGGCACCGTTCGTGGGCCTGCGGCTCCGTCTGCCGGCGGGCCCCTGCCGCCCATCCGCCGCGCCACGCTCCGGACCGGAGCGGTCCCGAGCGGCACGCCTGGAGTGGACACGCCCCGGGCCGACCCGGCCCGCCATCGGGGCCGTCGCCACGGTGCGCCTGCCCGGCGGGGGCATGCGCAGCAGGCAGCTCTACCCCGCCAACGGGCACAACGGCTTCTCCGCGCCCGAGCTGCTGTTCGGTCTGGGCGACCACCTGCCGGACTCCCCCGTCCCCGTCGAGATCTCCTGGAGGGACGCCTGCGGCGGCGCCCGTACCGCGTCGGTGTCCGTGGAGCCCGGCTGGCACCGGATCCTGCTGGCCGACGGCCGGGCCTCGGAGGTCCGCCGTCCGTGAGCGCCGCCCCACCCCCCGAGACAGCGAAACCCCGGACAGCGAAACCGCGGGTCTCCGGTCCGAGCCTAGGCAGGGCGCTCCGCCGGTCGGCGTGGTCCCTCACCCTGCTCACCGTGCTCGGGCACACCGTGCTCGGCTTCGAGCAGTCCTGCCTGGCGCCGGTGGTCGGCGCGCTCACCGGCGTGGCCACCGAGTTCGCGCTGGAGACCGTGGAGGCGTGGGCGTGGCGGCGCCCGGCCCGCTATCTCGGGGTGCCCCGCGACCGGGTCGCCGACTTCTTCCTGCCCTCCTACATCCGCGGCCTGCTCTGCGCGATGCTGCTGTACGGCAACGGGCGTCTGATGCCGATCGTGCTCGCCGTCCTGATCGGCGTCGGCAGCACGTACCTCTTCCGCGTGCGGGCGCCGGAGCCGGCGCGCACGGCCGATGGGGCGGGAACGACGAGACCGGCGAGGCGCACCGGCGGGGACGCGCCCGGCGTCGCGTTCCTGAATCCGGTGGCCTTCGGGATCGTCGCCGTGCTGCTGCTGTTCCCGTGGGTCGGCCTCGCCCCCGCCTACCAGTTCACCGCGTGGGTCTCGGGTCCTCTCGACCTGATCGTGCCGCTGGCCGTACTGGCAGGGGGCGTGCTGGCGAACGCCGGACCCGCCGGCAGGCTGCCGCTGGTCCTGGGCTGGGCGGGCGGGTTCGCCCTACAGGCGTGTCTCAGGGGCGGCCTGGGCGACGTGTCGGCGGTCGGCGCCCTGCTGCCGATGACCGGGACCGTCTTCGCCCTCTACACCGGCTACGTGATCACCGATCCGGGCACGTCCCCGGTCAGGGCGCGCGACCAGGTCGGGTTCGGCCTGGCCACGGCGGCGGTCTACGGGCTGCTTGTCCAGTTCCACGTCGTCTTCGGGCTGTTCCTCGCCCCTGTGATCGTCTGCGCGGGCCGGGAGCTGAAACGGCTCCGCCGCCCGCCCGGCACCGGGCGCCCCGCACGGGGAGGTCAGCCGATGCCGGGGCCGATCCGTTCGAGCACCCGCAGCGAACCCTCCTGCCGGACCTCCCTGAACGCGCCGGAGGCAAGCGCCCGCTGGTAGACGCGGTACGGCGCCTGCCCGCCCGTGGCCGGGTCCGGGTAGACGTCGTGGAAGACCAGGGCGCCGCCCTGCATGACGTGCGGCGCCCACCCCTCGTAGTCCTTGGTCACCGGGAGCTCGGAGTGGCCGCCGTCGATGAAGAGCATCGCCAGCGGGGTGTTCCACAGCCCGGCGACGCGCTCGGACCTGCCGACGATCGCGATGACCTCCTCCTCCAGACCCGCGGAGGCGATGGTGGTGCGGAAGGTGGGCAGCGAGTCCATCTTGCCGAAGCGGGGGTCCATCAAGGTGGGGTCGTGGTGAGCCCACCCGGGCTGGATCTCCTCGGAGCCCCGGTGGTGGTCCACCGTGAAGACCACGGACCCGGCCTGCCGGGCCCCCGCGCCGAGGTAGACCGCCGACTTCCCGCAGTAGCTGCCGATCTCGCAGATCGGGCCGCGCGGGCCGTACTCGACGGCGGTCTCGAACAGCGCGAATCCCTCCTCGTGCGGCATGAAGCCCTTGGCGTGCTGGGCGGCGTACAGCAGGTCGGCGGGCATGGTGGCGTTGCTCATCCCAGCAGACTACCCATACCGAACAACATTCCGATTGGCCCTTGCCCGACCTTGTGGAACGTGTTCTACTTTGCACCGTGAACCAGCGCGCCCGCATCGTGATGTCCGACGACGAGGTGACGGCTTTCGTCGGTGAGTCGCGGAAGCTGCAGCTCGGCACCATCAATCCGGACGGCACCCCACACATGGTGACCATGTTCTACGGGTTGACCGAGGGCAAGATCTCCTTCTGGACCTACGGCAAGGCCCAGAAGACACTCAACATCCAGCGCGACGCCAGGGTGAGCTGCCTGATCGAGGCCGGGGAGGAATACTCCGACCTGCGCGGCGTACTGGTGTACGGGGAGGCTCGGAGGATCGACGACCCCGAGGGCATCCTCGACGTCGGCATGAACGTGGCCAGACGGATGGCCGGGATGCCCGACGCGGAGGAGTCGCTCACCGAATACGTGGCCTACACCGGCCGCAAAAGGGTCGCCTTTGTGGTCGAGCCCACTCGTGTGATCTCTTGGGATCACCGTAAGCTCGCCATTCCCGGCTAGGAGGCCCGCATGAAAATCAAAGTCGACTATCTGGTCTGCGAGGCCAATGCGATCTGCATGGGACTCGCCCCGGAGGTCTTCGAACTCGACGACGACGACCAGCTGCACCTGCTGCTGCCTGAGCCGCCGCCGGAGATGATGGACCGCGTCCGGCACGCCGTGCGGTCCTGTCCCAAAGCCGCACTCTCCGTTGAGGAGAACTAGGAGGTCCCCCATGCGTGGTGCGCTTCTGCATGCCGTCGGCGACGACAAGCTCGACATCCGCGATGACTTCACCCTCGCCCCGATGGGCCCGACGGACGTCCGCGTCAAGGTCAGGGCCACCGGCGTCTGCCACTCCGACCTGTCGGTGATCAGCGGCGTGCTGCCCATGCCACTGCCGGTCATCCCCGGCCACGAGGGCGCCGGAGAGGTCGTCGAGGTCGGCGACCACGTGACCACGGTGCAGCCAGGCGACCACGTCATCATCAACTGGACCCCGGCCTGCGGCACCTGCGCGAACTGTCTGGTGCACCAGCCGTTCCTGTGCATGACCTACGTGATGGACAGCTTCGTCAACGCCCGCTTCCGCTACGGCGGCGACACCCCGGCGTTCGGCATGGCCGGGTGCGGCACCTGGTCCGAGGAGATCGTCGTGCCCTGGCAGGGCGCGATCAAGGTCGACCCCGAGGTGCCCTTCGAGGCGGCGGCCCTGATCGGCTGCGGGATCACCACCGGCGTCGGCGCGGCGCTCAACACGGCCAAGGTGAAGGCCGGCTCGACGGTCGCCGTGGTCGGCGCCGGCGGCATCGGCCTCTCGGTGATCCAGGGTGCCCGCATCTCCGGCGCCACCACGATCCTGGCGATCGACCCGCTGGAGTCCAAGCACGCCCTCGCCAAGAAGGTCGGCGCGACCCACGCCATCACCCCCGACCAGCTGATGGACGCGCTCGGCACGCTCACCGGCGGTGCCGGGTTCGACTACGGCTTCGAGGCCGTCGGCAAGTCCGCCGCCATCATGACGGCCTGGCAGGCGACCCGCCGGGGTGGCGACATGATCGTGGTGGGCGCGGGCGCGATGGACGACAACGTCCCGCTGAGCGCCTTCAGCCTGCTGTTCGAGGGCAAGAACATCCTCAGCTCGCTGTACGGCGGCTCGGACGTCCGGCGCGACTTCCCGTTCTTCGCGGGACTCTACAAGGCCGGCAAGCTCGACCTGGAGAGCATGATCAGCTCCCGCATCAAGCTGGCCGACCTCAACGACGCCGTGGCGGCGCTCAGGGGCGGCGAGGTGCTGCGCCAGATCGTCGTCATGGACTGAGCGCCGAACCCGCGCACCGGGCCACCGGGCCGCCCACCTGAGCAGGGCGGACCGGTGACCCGGCCGGGTCACCGGCATGCCTCCGGCACATCGGCCCCGCGTGTCTCAGTCGGAGGAGAAGGCCGCGTCGAAGGCGGCCGAGGGCGGGGTGATGGCGTTGAACCCGCGGATCACGGCCAGCGCGTCGGGGGCGCCGTCCAGGCGGTCCATGCCCGCGTCCTCCCACTCGATGGAGATCGGCCCGGTGTAACCGATCGCGTTCAGCGCGCGGAAACAGTCCTCCCACGGCACGTCGCCCCGGCCGGTGGAGACGAAGTCCCAGCCCCGGCGCAGATCGCCCCAGGGCAGGTGCGAGGCCAACCGGCCGCGGCGGCCGTCACCGGTGCGGACCTTGGCGTCCTTGCAGTCGACGTGGTAGATCCGGTCGGCGAAGTCCAGGATGAAGCCGACCGGGTCGATCTCCTGCCACACCATGTGCGAGGGGTCCCAGTTCAGCCCGAACGCGGGCCGGTGCCCGACGGCCTCCAGGGTCCGTACCGTGCTGTGGTAGTCATAGGCGATCTCGCTCGGATGCACCTCGTGGGCGAAACGCACCCCGACCTCGTCGAAGACGTCCAGGATCGGGTTCCACCTGGCGGCGAAATCGGCGTAGCCGGCCTCGATCATCGCGGACGGCACCGGCGGGAACATCGCCACGGTGTGCCAGATGGACGATCCGGTGAAGCCGACCACGGTGTCCACACCGAGCCTGGCCGCCGCCCGAGCCGTGTCCTTCATCTCCTCGGCCGCGCGTCGGCGCACCCCCTCGGGTTCACCGTCGCCCCAGATCCGCGCGGGCAGGATGCCCTTGTGCCGCTCGTCGATGGGACTGTCACACACGGCCTGGCCGAGCAGGTGGTTGGAGATGGTCCACACCTTGAGGTTGTGCCTGGCCAGCACTTCCAGTTTGCGCTCGACGTAGGAGTCGTCGGACAAGGCCTTGTCGACCTCGAAGTGATCGCCCCAGCAGGCGATCTCCAGCCCGTCGTATCCCCAGCCCGAGGCCAGCCGGCAGACCTCCTCGAAGGGCAGATCGGCCCACTGGCCGGTGAACAAGGTGATCGGCCTGCTCATACGTCCTCCACGGTTGATGGACCTGTTCTCTCCTGGCCGACGGTGTGGCGCACCGCCGGCCCGCTCACGTCTGCCGTACCGCTGTCAGCCGGCTCTGGTCGGCGGCGCTGCGCTCGACCGCGGCCAGCACGCGCTGGACCCGCAACCCGTCGTCGAACGACGGGGACGGCGCGGCGCCGGAGGCGATCGCCTGTACGAAGTCCTTCACCTCGTGGGTGAAGGTGTGCTCGTAGCCAAGGCCGTGACCCGGTGGCCACCACGCTCCCGCGTACGGGTGTCCCGGCTCGGTGACCAGCACCCGGCGGAACCCCGCCTCCTCGGCGGGCAGGGCGTGGTCGTGAAACCAGAGCTCGTTCATGGCCTCGAAGTCGAACGCCACGCTGGCGGCCGAGCCGTTGATCTCGATGCGCAGCGCGTTCTTACGCCCGGTGGCGAACCGGGTGGCCTCGAACGAGGCCAGCGCGCCACCGCTGAACCTGCCGATGAACAGCGCCGCGTCATCGACGTCCACCTCCCCCGTCTCGGCACCGCCGGCGCCGGCCGACAGCCCGGCGGAGGTCTCGGCCAGCGGGCGCCGGGTGATGAAGGTCTCGGTCAGCGCCGAGACCTGCGTCAGGTGCTGACCGGTGATGAACTGCGCGGTGTCGATGATGTGCGCGCCGATGTCGCCCAGCGCCCCGGACCCGGCGAGTTCCCTTCGCAGCCGCCACACCAGCGGGAAGTCCGGATCGACGATCCAGTCCTGCAGGTACTGCGCCCGCACGTGCCGGATCTCGCCCAGCCTCCCCTCTGCCACCCAGCGGGCGGCGAGCGCGATCGCGGGCACCCGCCGGTAGTTGAACGCCACCATCGCGTGGACCCCGCGGGCCGCGGCCGCCCGTGCCGCGTCCGCCATCGCCTCGGCCTCGGCGACCGTGTTGGCCAGCGGTTTCTCGCACAGCACGTGCTTGCCGGCCTCCAGCGCGGCGATCGCGATCCGCGCGTGCGAATCACCGGGGGTGCAGATGTCGACCACGTCGACGTCCTCACGGGCGATCAGCTCGCGCCAGTCGGTCTCGACCGCCGCCCAGCCCATCTGCTCGGCCGCCCGTGCCGTGCCCTCGGCCGAGCGGCCGCACAGCGCCGCCATCACCGGCCGGACCGGCAGGTCGAAGAACGCCGGCGCGCTACGCCAGGCCTGGGAGTGCACCCGGCCCATGAACGCGTAGCCGACCATGCCGATGCCCAGCCTCGGGCGTTCCCCTCCCGCCGTTCCCGGCGCCGGCCCCGGTGTCGGCGTCGATCCGGGCGTGGCCTCGTCCGTCTGAGCCATCAGGACTCGAATCCCAGCGGCAGGTAGGCGTCCACGTTCTCCTTGGTGATCGTCTCCGAGGCCAGGGTGATCGACTGGGGTACCTGGTTCTCCACCAGATCGCTCATCCCCTTGCCCTGGGCGATCAGGCGGGCCAGCTTGATCGCCGAGGAGGCCATCGTGGGACTGTAGGTCACCGTCGCCTCCAGCACCCCCGTACCCGCCTTGATGTCGCGCATCGCGTTGGCCGACCCGGCGCCACCGACCATGAAGAACTCGCTGCGCCCGGCCTCCTTGATCGCGGCCAGCACGCCGATGCCCTGGTCGTCGTCGTGGTTCCAGATCGCGTCGATCTTCTTGTGCGCCTGCATCAGGTTCGCCGCGACCTTGGTCCCCGACTCCACGGTGAACTGCGCGTCCTGCTTGGCCGTCACCGCGAACCCGTACGTCTTCAGCGCGTCCTCGAACCCCTTGCTGCGGTCCTGGGTCAGCGGCAGCGTCGCGATGCCCTGGATCTCCAGGATCACCGGGTCGGCCACCCCCTTGTCCTTGAGCTTCTTGCCGATGTAGTGGCCGGCCGCGACGCCCATGCCGTAGTTGTCGCCGCCGATCCAGGTGCGGTACGACAGCTTGTCGGGGAAGACCCGGTCCAGGTTGATCACCGGGATGCCCGCGTCCGAGGCCTGGCGGGCGATCTGGTTGAGCTGCTGGCCGTCGTTCGGCAGGATCACCAGGGCGGCGACCTTCGCCGCGATCAGCGACTCCACCGCGGAGATCTGCGCGTTGATGTCATTGGTCGGCTCGACCGGCTTGAACTCGATGTCGGCGTACTGCTTGGCCGTGGCCTCGGCGTTCTTGGCGATCGCGGCGATCCAGCCGTGATCGGCCGCGGGTGCCGAGAAGCCGATGACCACCTTGTCGCCGGGCGCGTCGTTACCGCCGGTCGCGGCCGCCGGCGCCGGCGCCGAGCTCGCCGCGCCGGCCGGTGCGGCCACCTCGTTGCCGGTGCACGCGGTCACCAGCGCACCCGCGCCGATGACCGCACCGCCGAGCAGGAAACCCCTGCGAGCGACGTTCTCTGTCATGATCCTGCTCCTTCTTGGGGGGGAACTGGGAGGTGGAGGCGTGGCGCGCCCCGCGGACCCCTGACCGGTCCGCGGGACGCGGGTTCAGGCTCTGTCCGGCGGATCCTGCCGCGGCGAGGACCGGCCGGCCGGTCTCTCCCGAGGCTGCGGAAACGTGGTGAGACGCCTCCTGGCCTCGGGATACGGAAGATCCACCGGACCGGGCTCAGGTTCGTGAGGTGAGGGCGCGCCGCTGGAGCAGCACCGCCACCACGATGATCAGGCCCTTGGCCACCAACTGGTCGCTGGTGTTGAGCCCGTTGAGAATGAACAGGTTCGTGATCACAGTGAAGATCAGCAGACCCAGGATCGATCCGATGATCGACCCGCGCCCCCCGGTCAGCAGCGTGCCGCCGATGATGACCGCCGCGATCGCGTCCAGCTCGTACAGATCTCCGTGCGTGGAGGAACCCGTCGTGGTCCTGGCCATGATCAGAACCGCCGCGATCCCGCAGCACAGCCCCGACAGCGCGTACAGCAACACCGTGTGGCGGCGCACGTCGATGCCCGCCAGCCTGGCCGCCTCGGGGTTGCCGCCCACCGCGTAGGTGCGCCGGCCGAACGTGGTGCGGTTCAGCACCACCCATCCGGCCAGTACCACCAGCGCGAAGATGTAGACCAGCAGCGGGATGCCCAACACCCGGGTCGTCGACAGCTCCACGATCATCTCGTTGCCCTGCTGCACCAGCTGGGTGCGCCGGTCGGACATCCGCTGGGCCAGTCCCCTGGCGGCCACCAGCATCGCCAGCGTCGCGATGAAGGGCACCATCCGCCCGTAGGAGATCAGCAGCCCGTTGACCAGGCCCGCCCCGGTACCGACCAGCACCGCGCACACGATCATCACGAGCGGGCCGTAGGACTGGGTGGCCAGCGTGGTCGCCCACACCGACGCCAGCGCCATCACCGCGCCCACCGACAGGTCGATGCCCCCACCGATGATCACGAAGGTCATGCCGACCGTGATCACTCCGATGGTCGCGGCCAGCGACAGGATGCTCACCAGGTTGGAGGTGGTCGCGAAGGTGTCGGGCACCGTGACCAGGCCCACCACCGCCAGCAGTACCAGCGCGACCACCAGCCCGAGGTGGCGCATCTCCCCGAGACGGGTCAGTGGGCTCGCCACGGCGGGTTCACGGACCGGCGCCTCGACGCGCTCGTCCGCGGGCGACTTCACCGGAGCCCCGCCGGGGTGTTCTCGAAGCGACGAGAGATGACGTTCATGAGGACCTGCCGGTTCCTTTCACCAGTCCCGGTGCTCCCGGTCGACAGGGATGTCACAGGGCACTTCCTTCCATGATCATGTCGAGGACGGCGTGTTCGTCCAGCTCACCGGCGCCGGCCTCGCGGATGACCCGGCCCTCCCGCAGGACCAGCACCCGATCGGCCAGCCCCAGCACCTCGGGCACCTCGCTGGAGACCAGCAACACCCCGATCCCCTCATCGGCCAGCCGCCGCACCAGCGCGTACAGCTCCGCCCGAGCCCCCACGTCCACCCCCCGGGTAGGCTCGTCCAGCAGCAGCAGCTTGCGGTCGTTGAGCAGCCACCGCGCCAGCACCGCCTTCTGCTGGTTGCCACCGGAAAGCGTCTTGACCGGCCGCTCGGGATCGGCCGGCCGGATGTCCAGGGCCCGCACCATCTCCCGCGCGTCCGCGGCCTCGCGGCGGCGGTCCATCCATCCCAGCCGCGAGTAGCGGCCCAGGCTGGCCAGGCTGATGTTGCGCGACACGCTCTGGTCCAGCAGCAGGGCCTGCGCCTTGCGCTCCTCCGGGGCCAGCCCCATCCCCAGCCGGACCGTGCCCGTCGTACCGCCCCCGCGCACCGGCCGCCCCTCCAGGAGCACCTGCCCCGAGAACCTCCGCGCCCCGTACACCGCCTCGATGATCTCCGAGCGGCCCGAGCCGACCAGTCCGGCCAGCCCCACGATCTCCCCCGCCCGCACCGAGAACGACACGTCGGCGAAGACGCCGGGCACGGTGAGCCTCTCGACCCGCAGCACCTCGGCCCCCGCGACGCGTTCCGCGCGGCGCGGCGGGAAGACGTACTCGACCTCGCGGCCGGTCATCAACGCCACCACCCGCGAGGTCGGAGTCTGCTTGGCCGGCAGCCCCACCGCGACCGTGCGACCGTCCTTGAGCACCGTCACCCGATCCCCGATCTCGCGGATCTCCTCCAGCCGGTGCGAGATGTAGACCACCGCGACCCCCTGGGCGGTCAGCTCCCGGATGATCCGGAACAGGTTGCCCACCTCGTCATGGGCCAGCGCCGCCGACGGCTCGTCCATGATGATCAACCGGGTGTCGTGTGACAGCGCCCGCGCCATGCTCACCACCTGCTTGGCCGCCGGCGACAGCCGTCCCACCTCCGTCGACGGGTGGATCTCACCGTGCCCCAGCCGGGCCAGCAGCTCCCGCGTCGCCCGCGCCGCCCTCCCCCGTCCGACGAACCCCAGCCGGGCCGGCTCGTGTCCGAGGAAGACGTTCTCCGCCACACTCAGCCCGTCCACCAGATCGAGCTCCTGGTAGATCGTGGAGATGCCGAGCCTGATCGCGGCGATCGGGCTCGACAGCCGCACGTCCGCGCCGTTCAACGTGATGGTGCCCTCGTCGGGCTGGTGAGCGCCCGCCAGGGTCTTGATCAGAGTGGACTTCCCGGCGCCGTTCTGGCCGAGCAGGCAGTGCACCTCACCGGGCAGCACCTCCAGGTCGACGCCGTCCAGGGCACGCACACCGGGGAACTGCTTGACGATCCCCCGCATGCGCAGCAGGGGGGTGGCTTCGGACATGGGGCCTCACTGGTTCGTCGTCGGGCCGAGAGGACGTGATCGCCGCAGGCCCCACCCGCTCCGCCGGGTGCGGCTCGACGAGCCTGTCGGGTTCCGCACGTGAGCGCGTCTCGCACGCGGCGACCGTGGTGACCCGACTCACAGCACCTCCTCGCCCGGAGTGGGATGTGCAGAAGCTAACCCTCTTCGGCTGGATTTGTGAAGAGCTTTTAACTAACAGTCCGTCGACTTTTGCAGAAATCAGCAAAAGTCCCGGCCCCGCCCCCGGCGCGGACAGCAGAAGGGGCGCCCCCGGCGTGGGAGCGCCCCTTGAGCCTCAGGACCGCCGGAACGCGGCCCGCGGTGTCAGAGCATGGCCTTCATGGAGGCGCTCGCCTGCTGGCCGAGAGTGGTCGGGGTCAGGTACGGCTGCTCGGCGAGGATCGCCTGCCAGTTGTCGCGGATGTCCTCCACCGTGTGGTCGTCCTGCCGCCAGCCGGGCCCCTCGGCCACGAACACCCGGGCGATCCGGCCGCCGCCGACGCTGAAGACCTCGCCGCTGGTCTCACAGGCCTCGTGCGCCAGGAAGGTCACCAGGGTGCTGACCCGCTCCGCGGTGAACTTGGCCTCGAACTCGGCGGGGAGGAGTTCCTCGGTCATCCGGGTCCAGGCGACCGGCGCGATCGCGTTGGCCTTGATCCCGGCCCTGGCCCCCTCGATACCGAGCGTCTTGGTGAGGCCGACCAGGCCCATCTTGGCCGTGGAGTAGTTGGCCTGGCCGAAGTTGCCGAACAGCCCGGCGGGCGAGGAGGTGTTGACGATCCGGCCGTACCCCTGCTCCTTGAGGTACGGGAACGCCTCCCGGCTGACCAGGAACGAACCGCGGACGTGGACGGCGAGAACCTGGTCGAACTCCTCGACGCTCATCTTGCCGAAGGACTTGTCCCGCAGGATGCCGGCGTTGTTGACGACGATGTCCAGCCGCCCGAAGGCGTCGATCGCGGTCTGGACGATCGCCTTGGCCCCCTCGGGGGTCGCGACGTTGTCGGTGCTGGCGGCCGCCTCGCCACCGTTCTTCCTGATCAGCTCGACCACCTCGGCGGCGGGTCCGGTGGAGGCCCCGGTGCCGTCCAGCGCCCCGCCCAGGTCATTGACGACCACCTTGGCACCGCGCTCGGCGAGCGACAGCGCGTGCGAACGGCCGAGACCGTGTCCGGCGCCGGTGATGACCGCGACCCTGCCGTCAAACCGCAGCTCTGACATCCGCAACCCTCCTACGAGAACATAATTCTAGTCCTCCGAACAATAGCTTGCTCGCCCCCGGCGATGCCATCACGGGCGCCCCGGACCTCCGGCGACGCCCCCGGAAGCGGCCGACCACCTTTCGGATAAAGGCCCCAAAATCCCCAGGGCGGTAACCAAAAAATAGGAGATCATTGCGCATAGTAAGCGAGCGTGTTAATTTCTGCTAAAGTTTCTGCCCCATACGGGCGAGGGTCAATGATGACACCCCTCATTTCCCAACAGGGCCCCGCCCAACAATTCGGGCTGGAGGCCCCATATGTCCTTATCGCCGCCCCTGCGCGTGATCCAATGGGCCACCGGCGCAGTCGGCAGATACTCCCTGCGCAGCCTCATCACCCGGCCGGAGTTCGAACTGGTCGGGGTGCTGGTCTACGACCCGGACAAGGTGGGACGGGACGCGGGGCTCCTCGTGGGACTTCCCGAGGCCGGTGTCCTCTGCACCGACGACGTCGAGGAGATCCTCGCCCTGGAGGCCGACTGCGTGCTGCACATGCCGCTGCCGACCTTCTACTTCGGCGGGGGCCATCCGAACGACGTGGAGACCATCTGCGCGCTGCTCGCCAGCGGCAAGAACGTCATCACCACCACCGGGTTCGTCTACCCCAAGTGCTATGGCCCGACGGTGGTGGCCCGCCTGGAGGCCGCCTGCCGGGCGGGAGGAACGTCCCTGCACGGCACGGGCGTCAATCCCGGTTTCATGAGCGACATGCTGCCGCTCACGCTGACCGGCCTGTCCAGCAGGGTCGACCACATCTACGTCCGGGAGTCGTCCGACTTCCGGGGTCACCCCTCCCGGCAGATCGTGGTGGACCTGTTCGGCTTCACCCGCTCGGCCAAGGACTACACCGCCGGAGTGCGTCCCTTCCGCGCCTTCCAGCGCTCGCTGTTCGCCGAGAGCGTCCAGTTCGTCGCCGACAACCTCGGCGTGACCCTCGACGAGGTCGAGGAGAGCGACGAGTTCGAACTCGCCTCAGAGGAGTTCGAGATCGCCGCGGGGCTGGTCAGGGCGGGCACCGTGTGCGCCTCTCGCTGGATGTTCAGCGGGCTGGTCCGCGGCCGCCCCCTGATGACCGTGGAATGCGTCTACAAGGCCGACGCCACCCGGGTGGCACGCTGGGCCGACCCAGGCTTCAGCGTCCACATCGAGGGCATGCCCCAGCTGATGCTCACCGTCAGCGAGATCTCCCACGGGCTGGCCGGCGCCGCCGCCCATGCCGTGAACTCCGTGGCCGCCCTCTGCGCCGCCCCACCGGGCATCCGTACCGCCCTGGACCTCCCCCTGACCACCGGCCGGGGCACCGTCCGCCTCGCCTGAGGAAGCACCGCCGGGCATCGCGCGGGCGAGCCCCGCGGCAGGCCGGCCGTACCGCGACCGGGACACCCGCCGCCGCCGATTAGAGCTATCCGGTATTTAACACTTTTGCCGAAATAAGCGGATTCTCCGCCCAGTCGGCGCGTCGGTCACCCGCGCCGCGTTCCCTCATCCGGAAATCGGCCATCGAATTCACCGGGACACCGAAGGTCAGAGCTCATGGAACATCCCCTTACCCGACCAAACGGAAATTCCCCTCAACAATCAGGAGTGCGGGGTGAAACGCCCGAAACGACCCTGGTGGTACAGGAGCGGGCGACCGCCGGGTTCGAGGCTCGTCTCGGTGACGAGTCCGACGACCAGGATGTGATCACCGATGTCGACGGTTGAGTGGGGGGCACAGACCAGGTGGGCCGAGACACCGTCCAGCAGCGGGACGCCCAGGTGCCCCGGCACCCAGGAGGTGGGTGCGGCGAAGCGGTCGACGCCCTTCCTCGCGAAGCGCGCGGCCAGCTCGGCCTGATCGCTGGCCAGCACGTTCACCGCGAAGTGATCGGCCTGCCGGAGCCAGGGCCAGGTGCTCGACGACTGGTCCACGTAGAAGGAGACCAGCGGGGGCGTAAGACTGACGGATGAGAACGAGGTGGCCGTGAGACCGACCGGTACGCCCTCGAACTGCGCCGTGACGACGACGACCCCGGCCGCGTGAACGGCCAGCGCCTGCCGGAACCGCTCCGCGTCGACCGCTCGGCCGGACAGGGTCTCGGTCATGACACCTCTCCCAGGGACGGGTGGGGTACCGCCAAGATGCTCCACTTGGTCACTTTTCCCCCTCCGAGGAATAAAAGACACTTCTCAGAACCCATTAATGCCGCCTTCTCTTCCCGGCGTCACGCGGGAGCCCGCTGCCCGAGTGCCGCCGCCACCTGCGGGGCGACCCGGTCGACCCAGGGGCCGAGGACCGCGTCGAGGTCGGCGAGCTGCGATTCCAGCAGCGCGAGGCCCGGCGTGGGAACGACGGCGCCCAGCTCCACCAGCAGCGGCCGGAGGTGGACCTCCACCGCCAGAGAGTGCTTGGCGTCCCCCATCACCAGCAGCGGAAGCGCGACGGCCGAGGCGAGGGCGCCACCCGGCAGCCGGTCGAGGAACGCCTTGAGCAGGCCGGTGTAGGTGGCCTTGTAGGTCGGGCTGGCCACCACCAGCACATCGGCACCCGCGACCAGTTCCAACGCGGCCCTCACCTCCGGCGCCGTCTCCGGGGCGAACAGCAGCGGAGCCAGGACCGCCAGATCGACGACCTCGGGAGCCTCCCGAACCCCGATCCGCCGGGCCACGGCCTCCGCCGCCGAGTTGGCCGCTCCGTGAGTACGCGACCCGGGTCGCGGGTTTCCCAGCACGGTCACGATGCTCATGAGGCCACCGATGCTTTCTGGTCGAAACGGGTCAGATAGCAGCTCATACCGGACAAGTTACGCACCCCTCCGGGCTAAGTCAATATTTCCTACTTGTTTTGCATGAAATCCTTGGAGGGCCCGGCTCCCCCGACCCTCTCAACCGAACCATGTTCTATTCGAGATCCCGTACCGTCATACCATGAAGCTGGAAAAGGAGATCTCCGGCGACGGCCGCTTCGTCAGGCAGCAGAACCGGTTCACGACGCGGATCGAGGCGGGCGGCGAGCATCCGCCGGAGCCCGGCCGCTACCAGATCTACGCCTCCTACGCCTGCCCGTGGGCGCACCGCTCGCTCATCGTCCGCGAGCTGCTGGGCCTGCGGGAGGTGGTCGGGGTGACGATCGTCGATCCGATCAGGGACGAGAAGGGCTGGCGGATGCCCGGCGGCGATCCGGTGACGGGGGTGGAGTACCTCTCCGAGCTCTACCTGGCGACCGATCCCGGCTACCAGGGCCGCTACACGGTGCCCTGTGTCTGGGACATCGCCGCCGAGCGCCTGGTCACCAACGACTACCCGCAGATCACCCTCACCCTGGAGACGGCCTTCGCGCCGTGGCACGCCGAGGGCGCACCCGACCTCTACCCCGAGGAACTGCGCGAGGAGATCGACGCGCTGAACGAAGTGATCTTCCACGGCCTCAACAACGGTGTCTACCGGGCCGGGTTCGCCCGCTCCCAGGAGGCGTACGACGAGGCGGTCGCCGGCGTGTTCGCCACGCTCGACCTGCTGGAGGAGCGCCTGACCGGCCGGCGCCACCTGCACGGCGACGCGCTCACCGAGAGCGACGTGCGGCTCTACCCCACGCTCGCCAGGTTCGACGCGGTCTACAACTCGCACTTCAAGTGCTCGGTGCGACGGCTCGTCGACTACCCGGCCCTGTGGGCCTACGCCCGCGAGCTGTACGCCGTTCCCGCGTTCCGCGACACGACCGACTTCGACCAGATCAAACGGCATTACTTCGTGACGCAGACGAACGTCAACCCGAGCGGGATCGTGCCCCGGGGGCCGGAGATCGACTGGACCGCTCCCTGACGCGGTCCCCCGGAAGCCCTGAAAGTTTCATCGGGCAAATCGGTCATTCACCCGGTCAGCGGGCGGCCCCGGAGGGGGGACGATTGACTGCGGGCGAAACGCGCTGGAAACATCGGCACATCCTCGCGGTGGGAGCGCTCCCACAGGGACGCTCCCACCCGGCGCTCCCACCGCGAGGCGCATCCCCTGCGTAAAGGACCCCCCGTGATCAGACCACCTGCCTGGCTCGCTCTCGCCACGGCCGCCGCCCTGGTGACCCTGACCCCACTGCCCGCCGCCGCGGACGGTCCCGAACAGATCGTCAACGGCACCTTCGACACCGGCACCGCCCCCTGGTGGAGCACCGGCAACACCGCGCTGGAGATCGAGGCCGGACGGCTCTGCGCGGACATCCCCGGTGGCACCGTCAACCCGTGGGACGTCATCGTCGGCCAGAACGACATCCCCCTGGTCAAGGACGAGACGTACGAGTTCTCCTTCTTCGGCGTCGCGACGCCCGGCCGCGTCGCCAGGGCCCTCGTCCAGCTCCCGGTCGACCCCTACACCCAGTACCTGTCGGCCAACCCCGAGCTGAGCGTGTCGGGCAACGACTACCGCTACACCTTCACCTCACCGGTGGACCTGCCAGGCGCGCAGGTGGCGTTCCAACTCGGGGGCAGCGCCACCCCGTGGAGGTTCTGCGTGGACGACGTCTCCCTGAAAGGCGGAGCCGAACCCGACGTCTACCGGCCGGACACCGGGCCCCGGGTCCGGGTGAACATGGTCGGCTACCTGCCCACCGGGCCGAAGAGGGCCACGCTCGTCACCGAGGAGACGGAGCCGGTGGGCTGGAGGCTCCGGCGCGGCGGGCAGCTCGTCGCCCAGGGCGACACCGTCCCGCGCGGCGTCGACGGAAGCTCCGGCCAGAACACGCACTCGATCGACTTCGGCACGGCCCCCGGCACCGGCATCGCCCCCGGCACCGGCTACACGCTGGAGGCCGACGGCGAGACCAGCCGCCCGTTCGACATCGGCGCCGACGTCTACGACGAGCTCAGGAATGACGCGCTGAAGTTCTACTACACCCAGCGCAGCGGCATCCCGATCCTCGACACCCTCCGCCCCGGCTACGGCAGGCCCGCCGGGCACGCGGGCGTGGCCCCCAACCAGGGCGACGTCGAGGTGCCCTGCCAGCCGGGCGTCTGCGACTACACGCTGAACGTCAAGGGTGGCTGGTACGACGCGGGCGACCACGGCAAGTACGTCGTCAACGGCGGCATCTCCGTCCACCAGCTGATGTCCGCCTTCGAGCGCGCCAAGGCCGACGGCATCCACTCCGACGGCGACCTCGACATCCCCGAGAGCGGGAACGGGGTCCCCGACATCCTCGACGAGGCCCGCTGGGAGCAGGAGTTCCTGCTCAGCATGCAGGTCCCGGACGGCAGGCCACACGCGGGGATGGCCCACCACAAGATCCACGACGCCGCGTGGACGGGCCTGCCGCTCCTGCCCCACCTCGACGCGCAGCGGCGCGAGCTGCACCCGGTCTCCACCGCCGCCACCCTCAACCTGGCCGCCACCGCGGCCCAGGCGGCGCGGCTCTTCGCCCCGTACGACGCCGCGTTCGCCGCGCGCAACCTCGCCGCCGCCAGGAAGGCCTGGGCCGCGGCCAAGGCCGACCCCGCGCGGTACGCCGACGCCTCCGACGGGGTGGGCGGCGGCGCCTACGACGACAACAACGTGACCGACGAGTTCTACTGGGCCGCCGCCGAGCTCTATCTCACCACCGCCGAGAAGGAGTTCAGGGACTACGTGCTCGCCTCGCCGCACCACACCGGCGACATCTGGCGCGAGCGCGGCTTCGACTGGGGCAGCACCGCCCAGCTCGGCCGCCTGCAGCTGGCCGCGGTGCCCAACGCGCTCCCCGACCGGGCACGGGTGCGCCAATCGGTGCTGGAGGGCGCCGACGGTTATCTCGCCGCCCAGCGGGCCCACCCCTACGGCGTCCCGTACAACCCGTCGACCTACGACTGGGGCTCCAACAGCCTGGTGCTCAACAACATGGTCGTGATGGCCGTCGCCCACGACCTCAGCGGCGAGGCGAAGTATCGCGACGGGGTGCTGGAGGGGCTGGACTACCTCTTCGGGCGCAACGCCCTCAACCAGTCGTACGTGACCGGCTACGGCGAGGTCGCCGCCAAGAACCAGCACAGCCGCTGGTACGCCCGTCAGCTCGACCCGTCCCTGCCCAACCCGCCGCGCGGCACCCTGGCCGGCGGCCCGAACTCCAGCATTCAGGACCCGGTGGCCCAGGCCAAGCTCAGGGGTTGCGCGCCCCAGTTCTGCTACATCGACGACATCGAGTCGTGGTCCACCAACGAGCTGACCATCAACTGGAACTCCCCGCTCGCCTGGATCGCCTCCTACCTGGACACCCCCGCCGCCGCCGGTGAGTGCAAGGTGACCTACACCAACCACGGCCAGTGGCCCGAGGGGTTCAACACCCAGGTCACCGTCACCAACACCGGCAGGAAGGCCATCGACGGCTGGACCCTGAAGTGGTCCTTCCTCGGCGGCCAGACCGTCCGGCGGCACTGGAGCGCCGACATCTCCCAGGACGGCGCGACCGTGACCGCCAGGAACCTCAGCTGGAACAAGACCATCAGGCCCGGTGACTCGGTCACCTTCGGCTTCATCGGCGCCGACGCCCCCGGCCCCAACCCCAAGCCGGAACGCCTCCTCCTCAACGGCACCCTCTGCGGGCGACCGGCGTAACCAGGCACCTGTCACCGGCGGGGTCTACCCCATATGCCCCTAGTCGGGCGTCCGCATCGATGCCCTGTGGTTATCAACCCCGACGTATCACGGATTATATAATCGATGACATATAGTCTCACGGCCGTGAGGCTATATGTCATCGAGATCGAGCCCGAGATCCGATCTTGGCTTGAGTCACTCTCCGAGCGCGACTATGTCAAGGTCGAGGCCTTGGCCGACCTCCTCTCAGAACAGGCTGAGACGCTGGACGAGCCATACTCCAAGCACCTTGGCGGCAAAGTGCGTGAGCTACGCCTCTCACTCACGCGCCGGCAGGTCAGGATCACCTACTGGCTCGCCCCGCGACGGCGAATCGTCCTTCTCACCGTCTTCACCAAGACACGCCGCAGGGAGACCGGTCAGGTTGAACGCGCTCGTCGAGCACAGGTCGAATGTGAGAATCTTCATGTGGTCGCTTCAGAGGTCTACGACCGCGTCTGGAAGGACTGATTGGGGTATGGCTCACAGCACGTGGAAACGGACCGGCGCCGAGCGCCGGGCCGATGCCTACCAGGAAGCCCGTGAGGCTTTGCTGCTGGGGCAACAGGTCTACAACCGCCGAATGGAGCTCGGCCTCTCGCAGGCGGAGCTGGCCGAGCGTGCCGGCATGACGCAACCGCAGGTGTCCCGCCTGGAAACCGGGGGGGTCACCCCGACGTTGACACTGCTCCGACGTCTGGCGAGAGCGCTGGACGCCGAGTTGAGCGTCACGTTCAGACCTCACGCGACCGCCTGACGCGGCCACGGTCGACCCGCGGAGGCCACCGATTCGGGGTCCAGGTGTGCACAGTTTTCGAAACCCCGACGTCTATCGAATATCTCGCCCCTCCAAAGTGCGGGACTGTGAGCGGCCTAAGCTGGGGGAGTGATCGAGGACATCTGGGTGGACCCCGCCGTCAGCGCGCTCAGGCCGGACTTCGCGGTGCTGGTGATAGGGGTGTACGGGCTGCGCAACGGGCCGACGGACGACAGGTCGAGGGCCTGGCTGGCGGAGGCCGCCGAGAAGGCGGTGGCGGCCGACGACGCGAGGGTCGAGGCGTGGCGGGAAACGTACCGGGCATTCGGCGCCAAGCCCCAGCGGACCCGACCCTCGGTGGACGCCCTGGTCAGGCGGATGCCGCCGCCGGAGATCAACCGGGTGGTCGACGCCTACAACGCGATCAGCATCAGGCACGGCCTGCCGATCGGCGGAGAGGACCTGACCCGCTACGAGGGGACGGCGAGGCTGGTGCGCGCGGCCGGTGACGAGCCGTTCGAGGTCGTCGAGAGAGGCGAGCCGGCGATCGACCACCCGGAGATCGGCGAGGTCGTCTGGCGGGACGACAGGGGAGTCACCTGCCGCCGGTGGAACTGGCGGCAGTGCGTCCGCACCCGGATCACCGAGGAGACGACGGACGCGCTGTTCCTGCTGGAGCGACTCGCACCCCTGTCCATCGAGGAGTTGCGGACCGCCGGAGACGAACTGGTCGGCCTGCTCGAAGATGTTACCCCGGAGATACGGACAGAATTCCGACTGGTCGGATTTGACTGACAAAGCTCCCCGAATCCAGCTGACCAGCGACTCAGCGGGCGAAACGGCTACCCAGGAGGTGACCGTTTTAAACGAGTCTGAGAGGATCGACAAGGAAGCTGCGGCCAGAGTGGCGCAGGTCCGGGCCGAGGCGAGTAGCCTTGGACAGGTTCTCTATCATCAACGCCGATCTGCGGAAGAGGGCGATTTCCGCCGTGTCGTCTGAGTCGTCGCGGACAAACCCGCTGGCAGCCTTTGGCCAGAACGAGTGGCTGGTCGACGAGCTGTACCAGAAATACCTCCAGGACCCCGAGTCGGTCGACCGGGCCTGGTGGAGCTTCTTTGCCGACTACAGCCCTGATGCAGGGGCCGGCAGAGTCGCTCCCCCGGGTGCGGCGACCGCCGCGTCCACTCCTCCGACACCCACCGCTTCCTCGACCCCGGCCACCCCAGCCCCGGCCAGCGCGGCTCCGGCCGCCGCGGCCCCCGTGACGACGACCCCAGCGCCGGCGGCGGCCAAGGCCGCCCCGGCGGACCGATCCAAGCAGGAGACGCAGTTGCCCGCCGGTGCCGAGGAAGTTCGACTACGCGGCGCGGCCGCGAGGACTGCCGCCAACATGGAGGCCAGCCTTGTGGTTCCGACGGCGACCAGCGTGCGCGCGGTCCCGGCGAAGCTGCTGATCGACAACCGGATCGTGATCAACAACCACCTGTCGCGCGGTCGCGGCGGCAAGGTGTCGTTCACCCATCTCATCGGCTACGCGGTGATCAAGGCCCTCAAGGTCCTGCCGGAGATGAACCACTCCTACGCCGAGGTCGACGGCAAGCCGGCGCTGGTCAAGCACGAGCACGTCAATCTGGGCCTGGCCATCGACGTCGCCAAGAGCGACGGCACCCGTCAGCTCCTGGTCCCGTCGATCAAGGCGACCGAGCAGATGGACTTCCGCCAGTTCTGGGTCGCCTATGAGGACGTGGTGCGCAAGGCCAGGGCGGGCAAGCTGGGGGTCGACGACTTCGCCGGCACCACGATCTCGCTGACCAACCCGGGCACCATCGGCACCGTGCACTCGGTGCCGCGCCTGATGCCGGGACAGGGCACGATCATCGGCGTCGGCGCGATGGAGTACCCCGCGGAGTACCAGGGCGCCTCCCCCGACACGCTCTCCCGCCTCGCGGTGAGCAAGGTCATGACGCTCACCAGCACCTACGACCACCGGATCATCCAGGGTGCCCAGTCCGGCGACTTCCTGCGGCAGGTCCACCGGCTGCTGCTGGGCGAGGACGGCTTCTACGACGAGATCTTCGAGGCCCTCCGGATCCCGTACGAGCCGATCCGCTGGGTCCAGGACATCTCCACCACGCACGACGACGACGTGGCGAAGTCCGCGCGGGTCATAGAGCTGATCCACGCCTTCCGGGTCCGCGGCCACCTGATGGCGGACACCGACCCGCTGGAGTACAAGCAGCGCAAGCACCCCGACCTGGACATCAAGTCGCACGGTCTGACCCTCTGGGACCTGGAGCGCGAGTTCGCCACCGGCGGTTTCGGCGGCCGGCCCCTGATGAAGCTGCGCGACATTCTCGGCGTGCTGCGCGACTCCTACTGCCGGACCATCGGCGTGGAGTACATGCACATGCAGAACCCCGAGGAGCGGGCCTGGATCCAGGCGCGCGTCGAGCGGCCGCACGCCAAGCCCGACCGCACCGAGCAGCTGCGTGTCCTGGAGCGGCTGAACACCGCCGAGGCGTTCGAGACGTTCCTGCAGACGAAGTTCGTGGGGCAGAAGCGCTTCTCGCTGGAGGGCGGCGAGTCGCTGATCCCGCTGCTCGACTCGGTGCTGAGCGCCGCGGCCGAGGAGCGGCTCGACGAGGCCGTGGTCGGCATGGCCCACCGAGGTCGACTCAACGTGCTGGCCAACATCGTCGGCAAGTCGTACGGGCAGATCTTCGGCGAGTTCGAGGGCAACATCGACCCGCGCAGCGCCCACGGCTCCGGTGACGTCAAGTACCACCTGGGTGCCAGCGGCGACTTCGTCTCGCCCGACGGTTCCAAGCTCAGGACCTCGGTCGTGGCCAACCCCTCCCACCTGGAGACGGTCGACCCGGTTCTGGAGGGCGTGGTCCGCGCCAAGCAGGACCTCCTGGAGCGCGGCGAGGAGGGCTTCACGGTCCTGCCCGTGCTCGTCCACGGCGACGCGGCCTTCGCGGGCCAGGGCGTGGTGGCCGAGACCCTCAACCTGTCGCAGCTGCGCGGCTACCGCACCGGCGGCACCGTGCACATCGTGGTCAACAACCAGGTCGGCTTCACCACCAGCCCGGCCAGCTCGCGTTCCAGCGTGTACGCCACCGACGTGGCCCGGATGATCCAGGCCCCGATCTTCCATGTCAACGGCGACGACCCCGAGGCCGTGGTCCGGGTCGGCCGCCTGGCCTTCGAGTACCGCCAGGCGTTCCGCAAGGACGTCGTGATCGACCTGATCTGCTACCGGCGTCGCGGCCACAACGAGATGGACAACCCGGGCTTCACCCAGCCGCTGATGTACGACCTGATCGACGCCAAGCGCTCCACCCGCAAGCTCTACACCGAGGCGCTGATCGGCCGGGGCGACATCACGGTCGAGGAGGCCGAGGGCGCGCTCCGCGACTACCAGGCCAAGCTGGAGAACGCCTTCGCCGAGACCCGGGCGGCGGCCAACGAGCCGACGGACGAGTTCTCCCGCCCGATCGACATGGAGACCATCCCCTGGTCCCACGAGGACGTCAAGACGGCCATCTCCGAGGAGACCGTCAAGCGGATCGTGGAGACCCAGCTCAACATGCCCGAGGGCTTCACCGTCCACCCGCGCCTGCTGCCGGTGCTGCAGCGTCGCGGGCAGATGGTCACCGAGGAGCGTATCGACTGGGGCATGGGCGAGACCCTGGCGTTCGGATCGCTGCTGATCGACGGCCACCCGGTCCGCCTCGTCGGCCAGGACTCCCGGCGCGGCACGTTCACCCAGCGGCACGCCGTGCTGGTCGACCGGGTCACCGGTGAGGAGCACACCCCGCTCAAGGCGTTCAACCAGGGCACCACGAAGTTCTACGTCTACGACTCCCTGCTGAGCGAGTACGCCGCGCTCGGCTTCGAGTACGGCTACAGCGTGGAACGGCCCGAGGCGCTGGTCGCCTGGGAGGCGCAGTTCGGCGACTTCGTGAACGGCGCTCAGTCGATCATCGACGAGTACCTCACCTCGGGCGAGCAGAAGTGGGGCCAGCGTTCCGGCGTCACCCTGCTGCTGCCGCACGGCTACGAGGGACAGGGCCCCGACCACTCCTCGGCTCGCATCGAGCGCTTCCTGCAGATGTGCGCCCAGGACAACATGACCGTCGCGCAGCCCACGGTGCCGGCCAACTACTTCCACCTGTTGCGCTGGCAGACGCTGTCGAACCGGCACCGCCCGCTGGTGGTGTTCACGCCCAAGTCGCTGCTGCGGCACAAGGCGGCGATCTCGTCGGTCAGCGAATTCACCTCGGGGTCGTTCCAGCCGGTGCTCGGCGACACCACCGTCGCCCCGGCCGGCGTCCGCAAGGTCGTGCTGGTCTCCGGCAAGCTCTACTACGACCTGGCGGCGGCTCGCGACAAGCAGGGCCGCAACGACGTGGCGATCGTCCGTCTCGAGCGGCTCTACCCGTTCCCCGGCAACCCGCTGGAGGTCGAGCTGAGCCGTTACTCCGCCGACGTCGAGCTGGTGTGGGCGCAGGACGAGCCGCTCAACATGGGTCCGTGGCCGTTCCTCGCGCTCAAGATGGCCGAGAATCCGGGTGTCTTCGGCGGCCGTACGATCAAGCGGGTCTCCCGCAAGGCCAACTCCTCCCCGGCGACCGGCTCGCACTCGGCCCACGAGGCCGAGCTGCAGCAGATGCTGGGCGAGGTCTTCGTCTAGCAGGAAGGACCGCCGACCGGCGGTCCGCAGTGCAGGCGTCACCACGGAAGTCCCCCGCAGGAACCTCTGCGGGGGACTTCCCCGTTATGGCAAGTGTCACCACGAGGAGAACGATGTACTTCACCGATCGGGGCATCGAGGAGCTCGTCGAGCGTCGTGGCCAGGAGGAGGTCACCATCGGGTGGCTGGCGGAGCGGCTGCGCGAGTTCGTCGACCTGAACCCCGACTTCGAGACTCCGGTGGAACGGCTGGCCACCTGGCTGGCCCGGCTGGAAGACGAGGACGACTGAAATAACACGATATATCTTGACCTCCCGACTGACGCGACATATCGTGTCATGCACAAGGAGGTCACGAACATGCGGCAGTGGACGATCGAGAAACCAGAGCAGCTCACCTTCGACTCCGTGAAAAAGCTGAACGTACGCATCGTGGCGGGCAGGCTGGCGGTGCTGGCCGGCGACGGCCCCGCCATGCTCGAGGTCACCGAGGTGGACACCACACCGCTGCTCGTCACCCACGACGACGACGGCACGCTCACCGTCACCTACAAGGACCTGACCTGGGACGGCCTGCTGGGCTGGCTGCGCCCGGGGCGACGCCGGGCGACGCTGACGCTGACCGCGCCCAAGGACTGCCCGATCAACGTGGGGGTGGTCTCCGCCTCCGCGGTCGTCTCCGGATTCGAGGACCGCACCTCGGTCAGGGGCGTCTCGGGTGACATCGTGCTCGACGGAGTGAGCGGGGAGATCAACGCCGACACCGTCTCCGGTGACGTGGAGAGCCGCGACCTGGTCGGGGACCTGTCGTTCAAGAGCGTCTCCGGCGAGCTGACCGTGGCGCAGGGCACCCCCCGGCGTCTCAGCGTCACCACCGTCTCCGGCCGGATCACCGCCGACCTGGAGCTCCCGCCGACCGGTCACGTGACGCTGAACAGCGTCACCGGCGACATCGTGCTCAGGCTCCCGCACGCCGTGGACGCCGATGTCAAGATCCGCTCCACCTCGGGCAGGCTCGACACCGCCTTCTCCGAACTCCACCACTCCATCCAGACCGGCACGAGGTCGCTGACCGGCCGGATCGGCGGCGGCATGGCCTCCCTGACGGCGCACACCGTCTCCGCCGATGTCACCCTGCTGAAGGGAGCCCAAGCATGAGCCCGGTTTTCGGTCATGGAAGGCTCCGGCTCTATCTCCTGAAGCTGCTCCAGGAGAGCCCCCGCCACGGTTACGAGGTGATCCGGCTGCTCCAGGATCGCTTTCTCGGTGTCTACTCCCCCTCGCCCGGCACGATCTACCCGCGCCTGGCCCGCCTGGAGGAGGAGGGGCTGGTCACCCACGAGGTCGTGAACGGCAAGAAGGTCTTCACGATCAGCGACCGGGGCCGCGCCGAGCTCAACGACCGCCTCGACGAGCTCGCCGATCTGGAGCAGGAGATCTCCGACTCGGTCCGCGACATCGCCCGCGAGGTCAAGGAGGACGTGCGCGACACCGTGAAGTCGCTGCGCGAGGAGCTCACCCAGATGGCGCGTGACGTGCGCCAGGGCGCCAGGCACGAGGAGAAGCAGGCCAGGCAGGACCAGCGCAGGGCCTGGCACGAGCAGAAGACGGAGTGGCAGCGCCAGAAGCACGAGTGGCAACGCCAGACCGGCGAGTGGAAGGACGACTGGAAGCGGATCTGGGCCGTCGGCTTCGCCGGCGAGGGGTCACACGCCGTCGACGCCCGGCTCGGGCAGATGCTGGCCGAGTTCGCCGAGGAGGTCCACCGGGACGCGTCGAACGCGCAGGTCACCGAGGAGACCCTGGCCACCGCGCAGGACGCCCTGTACGACGCGGCCCGCCGCATCCGCGAAGCGCTCCGGTGACCATCCGCCTTCCCGCCGACGGCCGGTCCGCGCCCCCGCCACGCGACGCGCACGGACCGGCGGCACGGGACAGGCGGCCTTTCCTCAGGCGACGCGCATGGCGCGGGCGAGCCGCTCCTGTGCGCGTGCCGCCCGCCTGGCGTGATAGGCGATCGGCAGGTATCTGGCCCGCTCGGGCAGGCGTGGCATCGTCGCGGCGACCGCCCTGCCGAGACGGCGCAGCCGCACCTCGTCCCTGGCGGTCCACGGCAGTTCCAGCTTCCGGCGAACCGCGTCCGGCAGCGTGCCGACCGTGACGAAGTGGTTGAGCCGGCCCGAGGTCAGACCGAGCGGACGCCACAGTGCCCGCAGCGGCCCCCGGAGCGGCGGCGGTGCCCCCACCGTGAGCGTGGTCTCCAGCACGTCGTGCGCCGTCGGATGGTTCTCCAGCGTGTTGTCGACCATGTCGTGGAAGTAGGTCCAGTAGTCGCCGACCGTGGCGGGGAACATCCGCTCGGGGACCCGCAGGATCCGGCCCAGGCGGATGACCTCCTTGTACAGGCGCTGCTCCTCCTGCGGGGTGTACGGCCGCTCGCCGAAGTACTTCGCCATGGTGACGGCGCGCTCGAAGGCGGTCAGGTGCACCCAGGCGTACGGTCCCGCGCTCAGCGCGTGGTAGCTCCTGCCCTGTGCGTCGACACCGCTGATGTCCTTGTGCATCTCACGCAGGCGCTTACCTTCCTCGATGGCCTGCGGTCCTCCGTACACCCAGGTCTGCAGCGAGTTGAGCGAGCGGGTGAGCCGTCCCCACGGGTCGGACCGGTAGACCGACTGCTGGCCGACCGCGGCACCGATCGCCGGGTGCATGACCTGCATGATGAGACCGCCGCCGAGCAGGAACATCAGCCGCTGGTCGCCCATCCCGTCCCAGAGCAGGTCGCCGGGGCCGAACGGTTCGGGTTCGCCGCGCGCGGGCCCGTCGTCCCCCGCCTCGGGGAGAGTCGGGACGGGACCACCGGGTGCGGAGGAGCCGGCGGGCGCGGCGAGGGGGGCGCGCGGTGCGTCGGGGTCGCGGCGCGCGATTGAGTCGGTCATTCCGGGCCTCCCGGGTGATACATCGCTCATCCGTGTTCTATCACCCGAGAGGCCAAGAAGTAACCCATTACTTACGTGCGTGACCGGGAACACATCGGTGCCCGGCTGCGGACCGCGTTCACCCCGGCAGCGTGAAGACGACCTTCCCGAAGAGCTCACCCTCGTGCATGGCAGCGATGCCCTCGCGGGCCTCGGTCAACGGGAGGACCCGGTCGATCAGCGGGCGGGTGCCCGTCTGCTCCATGAAGCGGGCGAGCCTGCCCAGTTGGTCGCGGCTGCCCATGGTGGAGCCGATCACCGAGAGCTGGAGGAAGAAGATGCGGTTCAGCTCGGCCGGCGGGACCACCCCGCTGGTCGCGCCTGAGATCACGATCCGCCCGCCGGGGCGCAGCGCCTTCAGCGAGTGCGCCCAGGTCGCCTGGCCGACGGTCTCCATCACCGCGTCGACCCGCTCGGGCAGCCGGGCACCGTCCTCGAACACCTGGTCGGCGCCCAGCTCCAGGGCCCGCGCCCGCTTCTTCTCAGAGCGGCTGGTCGCCCAGATCCGGTATCCCCCGGCCCGGCCCAGCAGGATCAGCGCGGTGGCCACGCCACCGCCCGCGCCCTGGACCAGCACCGTCGAGCCCGGCTCCAGCCCGGCCTTGTCGAACAGCATGCGGTAGGCGGTCAACCAGGCCGTCGGCAGGCAGGCGGCCTCCTCGAAGCTGAGCGCGGCGGGCTTGGGCACGAGGTTGCGCCTGGGCACGACGACCCGCTCGGCGAAGGTGCCGTCGTACTTCTCCGACAGCAGGGAACGCTTCGGGTCGAGCGTCTCGTCGGCACCGCTGCCGATCACCGAGTGCACGATGACCTCGTTGCCGTCCTCGTCGTACCCCGCCGCGTCGGTGCCGAGCACCATCGGGAGCTGCTCCGCGCGGATGCCCACGCCCTTCAGGGTGAAAAGGTCATGGTGGTTGAGCGAGACCGCTCTCACCGTGACGGTGGTCCACCCCTCGGGGACCTGGGGTTCCGGGCGCTCACCAAGGGTGAGACCGGCGAGCGGATTGTCGGGATCGATCTGCGTGGCGGTTACAGCGAACATGGCCGCACCCTACGCTGTCCGCCTGACGACTATTTCAGCGACCGCCCTCTCTACGTGCCCTCGCTCTCCCGAGGCCGCCACGTACACCCCGTCCTGGCAGGTCTCGGCGGAGAAGCGACGCCGCTGCTCGATCACGGAGAGTTCGATCGCCGCGACGTCACAGCCGGGCACCGGCGCCAGCACGAGCAGCGTCTCCCTGGCCCCGCCGAACCACAGCTGCGGCCCTACCTGCTCGCCGCGGAAGGTCTCCCCCGGCCGGGCCAGCCGCACCGGAGCCTGGGCGTCGAGCACCAGGTAGCCGTCCCTGGTCACCCTGCCGCGCAGGTTGCGCGCCCAGAGCATGCGCTGCTCGAAGGGCATGCCGTCCTTGAGATCGCGCAGCGCCACGAACCAGGGGTCGAACGCGAACAGCAGCACCTCCCCCTCGACGGGACTCATCGGGTGCCAGAGTGTGACCTGCCCGGCCAGCTTCCGGATCATCGGCCTGCCCATCGCCACTCCGGCCGGCCCTCCCTGCGGCACGGTCAGCTGCCGGTACGTGCCGGCCTCCCCGTCGAGCCTGCCCGTCATCGCGGGCCGGACCCCCAGCCCGGCCAGGCCCAGTTCCGCCGGGTAGCCGACCTCCGCCGCCGAGCCGTCGGGGAAGACCACGTTGAGGATCTCCCTGCCGCCTCTGTGCCGGGGCCGGGGGTAGAGCACGTTGGGTGCGTCCTCCGCGACGGCCTCCGCCCTGGCGGGCACCGACGGCGGAGGTCGCGGAACGGAGTCCGGCTCCCGGCCTGCCAGCAGGCTCACCACCGGCACCAGCACGAGGGCGGCCAGCACCGCCACGCCGATCCAGCGCCGTGGTCCTCTCGGGGACCTGGCCTCGATGATGTCGTGCGGTTCACCGGCCACGTCCTGGGCCGCCTCTTACGAGAAGGTACGGTTCTCGCTCCATCTTCGGGTTTCGACGGTCTTGATGCCATCACGAATCGGAGTCGATGCCCGTCGGGAGAGGATCACCAGGTCGCGACGTTCACCGGCCCTTCGGGGACCAGGCGCACCTCGGTGCCGACCAGTTCCCGCGACTCGGCCTCGGCGATCAGGTCGGGGTGGCGGACGTGGGCGTGTGCCCGGCCGCCGCCGGGAAGGTCGGCGATCAGGACGCCGCGTTCGGCCGCTCCGTCCCTGCCGTGTGCGACCGTGTATCCGGCGACGGTCGCGGAACCCTCGTAGGAGTCCGCGATCGGCACCGGTTCCGCGACGTACACCGGTGCGGCGTCACCCGGGACGCCTCCGGGCTCGGTGGACCAGACCGCGTAGGTGTGCTTGGTCAGGTGCATGCCGACCCCGGTGACCAGCCCGTGGCCCGGCGCGGCCCGCAGGCGCTCGGCCATCGCCGCCGTGGAGTGCAGGACGTAGTCACTGGCCGGACCTCCCGCGTACGGCAGGCCACCGGTGACGGTCAGCCCTCGCGGGTCGAGCGGGTCGAGTTCCACGGCGGCGCAGGCGGCGCGGAGCGCGATCGCGAAACAGCTGTAGAGGTCCAACGCGGACATCTCGTCGAGGCCGGTCCCCGCCCGCTCGAAGGCCGCCCGCGCCGCGGCGGCCATGGCCGGCGAGGAGCCGAGCGCGGGACGGGCCGCCACCTCCCAGGTGTCCTCGGCGTAGGACCATCCCCGCAGGTAGACGCGTTTGTCTCGGGGGATGCCGAGCCGGTCGGCGAGCCCGTCGCTGACCAGGATCGCGGCGGCGGCCTGGTCCACCTCCATGACCGCGACGGTGCGCCTGGTGTAGGGCCAGCCGACGAACCGGTTGTCCGCGGCCGGGGTGACCAGTTCCGAGGGCTTCGCGACCTCCCGGTACCAGGCGTGCGGGTTGGCCGCGGCGATCTCGGTCATCGGGGCCATCATCAGCCCTCGCGCCGCCCGCTCCTCCTCGATGGACTCGCCCGCCGCCGCCCGCCGGGCCGTTTCCATGATCGCGTAGGTGTGTACGGGCAGGAACAGCTCGTGGGCCAGCTCGGCCGGGTGCGGGGGCCGCTCCCAGCCGTAGGGCGGCTTGGGATTCGCCGGATGGCTCCACGCCACGCGCTCCCCCGCCCTGCGCAGGGCCCTGCGCGTGGCCAGCGCCTCGGCCCCGGCGACCAGGGCGGCGTCCATCTCGCCTCTGGCGATCATCGAGGCCGCCTCTCCGAGGAGCAGTTGCGGTGCCGTGCCGCTCACCTTGGAGTAGGCCCGGTGGCGGGGAGCGGCGCCGAGCCGTTCGGCGAGCCTGGCCGTCGGGTCGTCGTACTGCCAGGACTCGGTGTAGACGACCTGGATCGAGTCGAGGGCGTTCAGCAGACCTGGGGCTCCGGCGTCGGCGGCGGCCTCGCGGGCGACGAGTTCCCACAGATCCAACGGCTCGGGCCCCGGCTGGACGCGGACCGTGTGCTGGGCGACGCCGACGAGGCATGGGGTACGGGGATCTCCACTCATGCCGACATCCAACCAGAACATAATTCGGTTTAATAGGCCGGGGGTGCCGGAGTTACTTGAGAAACCTTCGGTAATCGCTGTTACCGATGGTGCCACAGATGTCCACAGAGGCCCACAGAACCCGCTATGACCTGCAAAGATGCCTATTCGTTAAACCATAACAAATCGCTATTTAAATAACGGGATTGCATCGCCTGGAACCATTCGATGCTTTTTCCCGTCAATTCCTCGCCGACCGCTCGATTCAGTCAGTAACGTTCCGATCGTTTTCCCGGCGAGGAGAGGTCCCGTCTCCACGCCGAGCGTGAAAGGAGCTCCATGAATTCCCGAGCACGGCGCCTCACGATCCCCCTCACCGGCGTTCTCATGATCGCCGGAGTGATCGGCGCCACCACAGGCGCCAACGCCGCTCAAGCCCCCAGCGACGTGGTCAGTTCCCCGGCCTCGGAGACGGCCACGGAGGCCACCTCCTTCTGGTCGCCCGAGCGCATGCGCAAGGCCACGGACGCCACCGGCGACCTCGACCTGAGCATCAAGGGCGGCAAGGCCTCCGGCGCCGCGGGCCCCGACGGCCCCGGCGGAGCGGTCCCGCCGATCGGCGAGGAGGGCGCCAAGTCCGCCAAGAGCAAGCACGTCAACCTGCCCAACACCGTCGGCCGCGTCTTCTTCACCCTGCCCGGCGCCAACCCGGCGGACCCGAAGAGCTGGAAGTACTGCTCCGGCAGCTCCGTCCAGGGCAAGTACCGCAACGTGGTCGCCACCTCCGCGCACTGCGTCTACGACGTGAAGACCAACCAGTTCTACGACAACTGGATCTTCATTCCGTCCTACTGGGACGGCGACCAGGCGTGGGACGGCAAGAACCCCTACGGCATCTACGCGGCCAAGTGGTTCAACGCGCACGACGACTTCGTGGTGAAGGAGGACTACGACTACGACTACGCCTTCGTCAACGTCCACTCCGGGTTCAAGGTGAACTGGGAGAAGGACAAGGAGGGCAAGTGGCAGCCGATCATCAAGAAGGTCGGACGGCTCGGCGACAACGTCGGCGGCCAGGGCTTCGCCTGGAACCAGAAGATCAAGAACACGGTCTTCGCCTTCGGCTACCCGGCCGGACTGCACCCCGACGGCGACAAGCCCTTCTCCGGCCGCACGATGAAGTGGTGCTACGGCAAGACCGGCGCCATGCCGGCCGCGCCGAAGTACAACGTCCAGGAGCACATCGGCTTCAAGTGCGCCTTCACCGCGGGCGCGAGCGGCGGCCCGTGGCTCTACAAGTACAAGAGCTCCAGCCGGACCGGCTACCTGATCGGCGTCAACAGCGTCGCCTGGGACACCGACAAGAACGACCGGTACGACAAGATCTCCTCGCCGTACTTCAACAGCGACACCTACAAGGTCTACAAGGCCGCGGCCAACCGCTGGACCGACTGACCCGCGCGACCGTCCCGTGAGGGTTCGACCTGCCGGATGAGGAGGGGCCCGGTCTCAGGACCGGGTCCCTGCTCGCGTCGACGGTCATCGCCCTGTCCCGGAGCGTTCCAAGGACAAGCGGACGCCCGCCGCCGAGGCAACGGGTTTCCGCAGTTCACACGCCAAAAAAGGCCGTACGAGGCTCCTCGGCCCAACAAGGCAAGATCAGACGGGCAGGACCGATTTCCGGTTCCATGGATTTGGTAACGAAATCATATCGGTCCAAGCCTCTGCCCGTTTTGTAGCTCTTTAACCCATCTTTGCCGAGTACGGTCACCTCTTGTCTCTTTACGCATGCGTGGATCGCGTCCCGAGTGGTCCATGACAAAGAAGGAGCTTCATTGAACCCCCGAGCCAAGCGTCTGATCCTTCCCCTCGGCGGTGCCCTCGCGGCGGCCGCGATGATCGGCGCCTCCCTCCCCGCCACCGCACAGGCGAGCACCGCCGACCCCGACATCAAGTCGGCGGCGCTCACCCCCTCCGGTAACGCGAAGGCCATCGCGGGCTACTGGACCGCCTCGAAGCTGAAGTCGGCGAAGACCTACCTCTCCGACTCCACCGTCTCGGCGAAGCTGAAGAAGACCGGCGCCGCCAGGGCGGCCGCCGACGGCAAGCCCGGCGTTGTCGCCCCCACCGGTGAGGGCGGCAAGTCCGCCGGCAAGTCGCGGAACGTGAACCTCCCGATCACCGTCGGCAAGGTCTTCTTCGTCGACAACAAGGGGCAGGAGCGCTGGTGCTCCGGCAGCTCCGTGCAGTCGAAGTACCGCAACCTGGTCGCCACCGCCGGCCACTGCGTCTACGACACCGACACGAACAAGCCGTTCGACAACTTCGTGTTCATCCCCGGCTACTACCAGGGCAAGGCGCCCTGGGGCATCTACGTCGGCGCCAAGGTCAACACCCACGACGACTTCACGGTCTACGAGGACTACGACTACGACTACGCCTTCGTCAACGTCTACAACGGCGTCAAGCAGCAGCCGGAGAAGGAGGTCGACTACAAGACCTTCAAGGCGCACGTCGACAAGGGCGGGGTTGGCCGCGAGGACGCCAAGACCGTCGACTTCGAGACCTACGACAGGTGGACCCAGAAGGGTGGCATCGGCAAGGTCGAGAACATCTCCTCCGAGGACGAGGTCGGCCCCCAGTACAAGGGCGCCCTCGCCGTCGCGTCGGAGACGGACAAGTGGGCCTGGGAGAAGGTCACCGGTGAGGTCTACGGCCTGAAGAACGACAAGGTCACGCTCAAGGGCAAGGATCTGCCGCAGGGCGACTGGCCCAAGGCCGGCTCCAAGCTCGAGAGCCGTGTCGAGAACGTCACCAAGGCCGACTACGACGCATACAAGGGTCCGGGCTATAAGAAGGTCGACGACAAGGGCAACTACACCATCACCCACTACTACGTGGTGAAGTACATCAAGAAGACCGCGTCGGTGAAGTATGTGATCTTCCGCCACTACATCTCGACGGTGGCCGACGCCGGCCGCCTCGGCGACAATGTCGGTGGCCAGGGCTTCAGCTGGAACCAGAAGCTGGGCAAGAAGGTCTTCACGTTCGGCTACCCGACCTCGGCCCACCTGGACGGCGACAAGCCGTACTCCGGTCACACCCAGAAGTGGTGCTACGGCACGACCGTCGCCGCGCCCGTCGTCGCGGCCTACAAGGCCGAGGAGCACCAGGCGATCAAGTGCGCCTTCACCCCCGGCGCCAGCGGTGGCCCCTTCCTGCTGCAGTACAAGAACAGCAAGCGGACCGGCTACCTCAACGGCGTGGTGAGCCTGACCGTCGACAGCGACAAGAACGGCCGCTACGACCGCGTCACCACCCCGTACTTCAACGGTGAGACGTACGGCATCTACAAGCACGCGGCCAACCTCTGGACCGGGAAGCTCCCGGCCTAGGACGCAGTTCGCGTGAACCAGGAAGGGCCCGGTACGCACCGGGCCCTTTCCGTACCTTCACGGGGTGCTTATACACCCTCGGGCACACTGGCCAGATAACGGAGTATGAGCGGATCGGTCCAGCGAACTGCCCAAAACCAAGTTGATCTGGAAAAATCACCCCTTGCATCCCTGGTAGTCCCCTGAAACTCCGGCCTCCCGAAAGGAATCTTCCTCATGTCCTCCCGCGTACGGCGGCTCACGGCCACACTCGGGACGCTGGTCGCCGCCTGTGTGACCGTGACGTCGGCATTCGCCGGGAGCGCCGCGGCGGGTCCGCTGAACACGGTGCCCAGCGGTATCACCTCGATCCCGCTGACCAAGAGCGCCGCCGACATGAGACGGATCGCGGAGTACTGGAGCCCGGCCAGGCTCAAGCAGGCCATGGACAATGTGCCCGCGACACCCGGGGTACCGGCGGCACCCAGTGGGAAATCCGGCACCACCACCTCGCCGTCCCCCAGTGCCGGAAGCGCCACGGCCGGAAGCACCACCACCGGAAACGCCACGGCCGCCGCCGCCGGGGAGACAGGCGACGCGACAGCCAGGACCGAGGAGACCACCGCCACGACCAGCGGCGGGAAGAACTCCGCCAAGCCCAAGGGGACCGCCCCCCTGGTCAGGCCCACCCTCCCGAAGAAGCGGGCTCCTGGCTCCGGCGGCTCCCCGCTGACCGTCGGCAAGGTGTTCTTCCGGATCGGCAACAAGGACTACTGGTGCTCCGCCTCCTCGGTGGCGGCGGCCAACCGCAACCTGGTCGCGACGGCCGGACACTGCGCCTACGACGCCAAGACGGGCAGCCAGGCCGAGTACTGGATCTTCATCCCCGGCTACAACAAGGGCGACACCCCGTACGGGATCTATGTCGGTCACTCGCTCAACCTGCATGAGGACTTCGTCGGCAGGGGTGACTACGACTACGACTACGCGTTCGTCACCGTGCACGACGGCTTCAGGTGGAAGGCGGGCAAGACCGCCGGCAGCTACGAGATGGAAAGTGTCGGAAGCCTGGAGGACAACGTCGGCGGACAGGGCCTGGCGACCAACCGGGGCACCGGCCTGTTCACCCTCGCCTTCGGCTACCCCGCCGCCCCGCATCCCGACGGCAGCAGGCCCTACGACGGCCAGCGGCTGAAGTCGTGCGACGGGCGCACAGAAAAGGTGAAGGCCCCCGCTCGTCTGGTCGAGCAGGGTATCGCCCTGACCTGCGGGTTCACCACCGGCGCGAGCGGCGGCCCCTGGCTGATCTCCTACGACAACAGGACCGCGCTCGGCTACCTCAACGGCGTCAACAGCTTCGCCTGGGACACCGACACCGACCGCAGATACGACCGGATCTCCTCCCCGTACTTCATCGCGTCGACCTACGTCGCCTATCACTGGGCGGCCACCCAGCAGGCGCCCCGAACATAACGACACCTTAAGAGAGCCTTAAGAGAGCCTTAGTCGACGTTTGGCCCGGCGATCCCTGCATAGGTTCGTAGCTTGTCGTCCCGCAGTTCCCGGATGTCCGGGAACGTTGCAGCGCAAGGAGCTCGTCTTTTGAAGCACTCTCGTCTTTCCCTCGGTGGCTCCGCAGCCGCCACCGCCCTGCTGGCCACCACCCTGGTCGGCCCCCTGGCGGGCACCGCCCAGGCCGCCCCCGACTGGGCGACCGACCCGATGGCCAGGAACAACTCCTCGGCGGTCTCGGTCATCAACTTCTGGGCAGCCTCGAACTTCGCCGCCCTCAAGAAGGCGACCGTCTACAACGTGGACCCCGGCGCCCCGAAGATGAAGGTCGGTGGCGGTTTCTCCCCCGACGGCAGGCCCGGTACCGTCGGCCCGACCGGCTCGCAGAAGCCCACCCCCTCACTCGCCAAGAACGTCAACCTGCCCAAGACCATCGGCAAGGTGTTCTTCGTCGTCAACGGGCAGTACCGGTGGTGCTCGGCCACCTCGATCCAGGGCAAGTACCGCAACCTGGTCGCCACGGCCGGCCACTGCGTCTACGACCCCGACAGCAACAGCGACACCCTCGACAAGTGGGTCTTCGTCCCCGGCTACTACCAGGGCAAGACCCCGTGGGGCATCTACGTCGGCAAGTCGGCGTGGACGCACTACGACTTCGCCAACTACGAGGACTACGACAAGGACTACGCCTTCGTCACCGTCTACAACGGAGTCGCCTTCAACGGCGTCAAGCAGGTCACCAAGGCCGAGTACGCGGGGTTCAGCGGCCCCAAGTGGTCGCGTGGCTCGCACTACTACATCCTGCTCTCCAAGGATGTCGGCCGCCTGGGTGACAACGTCGGCGGCCAGGGCTTCACCTGGAACCAGAGGACCGGCAAGCCCGTCTATGTCTTCGGTTACCCCGCCGCCCCGCACCCCGACGGCGACCGGCCCTACAGCGGCGTGACCCCCAAGTACCTGTACGGCAAGCCGTCAGGCAAGGAGTACGTCTCCGCGGCGCACAAGGTCGAGGAGCACGTCGGCCTCAAGGGCGCCTTCACCCCCGGCTCCGACGGTGGCCCGTGGTTGACGCAGTACAGCAGTGCCCAGCGTCTGGGCTACGTCAACGGCGTCACCAGCCTCCTCGGCGACCAGGACCAGAACGACCGCTACGACCTGATCACCTCGCCGTACTTCGACGGTGAGACGGCCGACATCTACCGCAAGGCCGCCAACGTGTGGTCCGGCAGGATCGTCGGCCCGAACGGGGAGCTCTACAAGTAGTTCGCACACCTTCGAACAGCGGGACCCGGCGCCACGCGCCGGGTCCCGCACCCGTTTCCGGGGCGGGAAGAGCTCGGCTCGGAGGGGCCGGAAGCCGGGTTGCGAGTTGACGCGAAAGCCGGATCGGCCCCTGAAGGAGACGTTAGACGTGCCCACGGCGGAATCGGTGCCATCAAATTGATGTGATCTATGTCACAGGGGGATGGTGGCTCACAGTAAGTGGGCACTCACGTCACATTCGCCACCTTCATCCCAACATCATGTCTAGCTGCGTAAACACCTTGAGCAAGTTTTGGTTACAGCATCGGCATCAGGACCACTTAAACATCACGAAACGATCTCGGCACTCCAGATCCGCCTCTTCCCCCTCAAAGCGGCTTCCGGTCTTCAAGATCGACGCTGTATGTTTCTGGCATTCCCTTTACTGACGCATGGGACGCAAGAAGCGTTCCACATCAGACCAAGGAGTTCCCCTTGAAGCG